>JALORD010000296.1 GCA_025459145.1 Pirellulaceae bacterium
GAGTGACCTGCACCCGCTGGCAAACTGCTCAGAATTTGACGCCGCACGCCCCGCGAGTTATCGTAAGCGGCGTGCTGACTTGGCCTTACGCCGTGCAACCGGGGCGGTGCACCAGCTTGGCCAGAGGGCTTCACACTGACAGCCGGTACGCCTTTGTCCCAGGTCCCGCCGCGGCTGTTCTCCCTCCGATTTCTCTCCCCATTGCGATGGAGTATGCGTCATGATTCGTTCGATCTTCCTCGGGCTGGCGGCTGCCGCGGCCCTGCTCCTGGCTCTGCCGATGAGCTCGAGCCTGGCGGCCGACGATGAAGCGGGATTCGTCTCGCTCTTCGACGGCAAGACGCTCGAGGGCTGGGACGGCAATCCCGAGTTCTGGAGCGTGCGAGACGGCGTCATCACAGGCCAGACGACTGCCGAAAAGCCGACCCGCGGCAACACGTTCCTCATCTATCGCCCGCAGCAATTCGACAACTTCGAGCTGCAGGCCGAATTCCGGATCGTCGGCGGCAACAGCGGCATTCAGTATCGCAGCAAGGAAGTGGGTAAATGGGTGATCGGCGGCTATCAGGCCGACTTCGACGCCGCGGGGCAATGGTCGTAGGCGAGACGGCTGCCGAGAAGGACATTGTCGCGTCGATCAAGAAGGAAGACTGGAACAGCTATTCGGTTGTCGCTCGCGGGAATCATCTCGTTCAGAAGCTCAACGGCATTACTACGGTCGATTTGACCGACAACGATCCCGAAAAGCGGGCTGCGAAGGGGCTCATCGCCCTGCAGCTGCACGCGGGTCCGCCGATGACCGTGCAGTTCCGCAACGTGCGGATCAAAAAGCTTGATGGTCAGGCGGCGACCGAGCAGACTTCGACGCAAGCGTCCCAGCCCGCCAAGAAGATCGTCTTCATCGCCGGCCGGCCGAGCCACGGCTATGGGGCCCACGAACACAACGCGGGCTGCATCCTGCTCGCGAAGGAATTGCAGGCCGCCGTGCCGAGCGTGAAGTGCGAAGTCGTGCAGAACGGCTGGCCGCAGGACGCGAGCATTCTGGACGGCGCCGACTGCATCGTCATGTACTGCGACGGCGGCAGCGGGCACATGGTCCATCCCCATGCCGAGGCGGTCGACTCCCTGGCGAAGAAGGGAGTCGGCATCGTCTGCCTGCACTATGCGGTCGAAGTGCCAGCCGATAAGAACGGCGACAAGTTCCTCGACTGGATCGGCGGCTATTTCGAGCCCAATTGGTCGGTCAATCCGCACTGGACCGCCAAGTACGAGAAGTTCCCCGATCACCCGATCAGCCGGGGCGTTGAGCCGTTTGAAATCAACGACGAGTGGTACTACCACATGCGGTTTCGCGAAGGGATGCAGGGGGTGACGCCGATCCTTACCGCCCTGCCGCCGAAGGAGACGCTCAGCCGGGGCGATGGCCCGCATAGCGGCAATCCGGCCGTGCGCGCTGCGGTCCTCGAGCGGAAAGAGCCGCAGCACATGGCTTGGGCCGCCGAGCGCGAAGGGGGGGGCCGCGGCTTTGGCTTCACCGGCGGGCATGACCACTGGAACTGGGGCGACCCGAACTTCCGCAAGGTCGTGCTCAACGCGATCGTCTGGTGTGCGCAGGGCGAAGTGCCGGCAGGCGGCGTCGAGTCGCCGAAAGTGACGCTGGCCGACCTTGAAAAGAATCAAGACTTTGCACAGCCGGCGAATTTCAATCGCGAGGCCGTACGACAGAAAATCAAGCTGCCGGAAGGAGATGCACAGACGAGCACTCAGTCGAGCGTCTTGCAGCAGCCTGCGCCACAAGAGCGTCCAGGGCGCCGCGGCAACCGGGGCGGACAGGCCAACCGGGCCGGCCAGGGCAACTCGCGTCCCGCCTACTCGAGCGAAGTTGTTTCGGCGGCAACAAAGGGCCACGCGGTCGACATCGACGTCGACATCACGGGGGCCCGCCGGTTGTGGCTCGTCGTGACCGATGGCGGCGACGGCTTTGGCTGCGACTGGGCCAACTGGGCCGAGCCGCGGCTCGTTTCGGCCTCGGGCGAGAAGAAACTGACCGAGCTCGCGCCGAAATCGGCCAGCTCCGATTGGGGCAGCGTGCAGATGAACAAGAACGCCGACGGCAAACCGCTCTCGATCAACGGCCAGTCGGTCGAGTACGGCATCGGGACGCACGCCAACAGCGTGATTCAGTTCGACATTCCGCAGGAAGGGGGCTTCACGCGGCTGAAGGCTCGCGGCGGCCTCGACGAAGGCGGCACGCGGCAGGGCTGCGGCTCGACCGTGCAGTTTCAGGTGTTCGTCAATCAGCCGCCGCCGGCCAACATTGCGTCGGCCGCGGGGAACAACTCTCCGGTTCGCGATGCGGCTAATGCCGTGGCCAATCTCGACGTCGGCGAGGGGCTCGAAGCGACGCTGTTCGCCAGCGAGCCGGACATCTCGAACATTACGAGCATCGATGTCGACCACCTGGGCCGCGTCTGGGCCTGCGAAGTGAAGAACTATCGCAAGCACAACGGCAGCCGTCCCGAGGGGGATCGGATCCTTGTGCTCGAAGATACCGACGGCGACGGCGTGTGCGACAAGCAGACGGTCTTCTATCAGGGACGCGACATCGACTCGGCCCACGGCATCTGCGTCCTGGGGAGCCGGGTGATTGTTTCGGCCAACGACAAGGTGCAGGTCCTGTTCGACGAAAACGGCGATCTGAAGGCCGACGAAAAGCGAGACATCCTCTTCACGGACATCAAGGGAACGCAGCACGATCACGGGATCCATGCGTTCCAGTTCGGCCCCGATGGCAAGCTGTACTTCAACTTCGGCAACTCGGGACACCAGCTCAAGGACAAAAACGGCAAGCTGGTCGTCGATCGAGCGGGCAACGAAGTGATTGCGAGTCGCAAGCCGTACCAGGAGGGGATGGTCTTTCGCTGCGATCTGGACGGCAGCAACGTCGAAACGCTGGGCTGGAATTTCCGCAACAACTGGGAAGTGACCGTCGATTCGTTCGGCACAATCTGGCAGAGCGACAACGACGACGACGGCAACCGAGGCGTCCGGATCAACTACGTGATGGAATTCGGCAACTACGGCTTTAAGGACGAACTGACCGGCGCCGGCTGGCAGACGCCGCGGGAAAACCTGGAGGCGGAAATTCCCCAGCGGCACTGGCACCTGAACGATCCGGGCGTCGTGCCGACGATGCTCCTCACCGGGGCGGGCTCGCCGACGGGCATCTGCGTGTATGAAGGAACGCTGCTGCCCAAGCAGTTTCACGGGCAGTTGATCCACTGCGACGCGGGACCGAGCGTCTGCCGGGCGTATCTCACGACGAAGAGCGGCGCGGGCTACAAGGCCGAGATTGCGAACGTCCTGACCGGAGCCCGCGACAACTGGTTCCGGCCGAGCGATGTGTGCGTCGCACCCGATGGATCGCTGTTCGTTGGCGACTGGTACGATCCGGGGGTCGGCGGCCACAACCAGCAGGAAGTCGACAAAGGGCGGATCTTCCGCGTCGCCCCGCCGGGCGTGAAGTACACCGTGCCGAAGTATGACTTCAGCACGGTGGAAGGAGCTCTCGCCGCGCTGAAGAGCCCGAACCTGAGCGCGCGATACCTCGCATTCACGGCTCTTTTGGAAAAAGGAGAGGAGGCGGGCGAGCAATTTCACCAGGCATACATCGACGCGAAGGACGATCCGCGGTACCGCGCCCGGCTGATGGGCCTGGCGGCGGCGTGGCTCGCCAAGAATGGCCAAAAGGAAAAGATCGGCGAGATGGTTCAGGCGATCCAGAAGGAGGAAAATCCCGACCTCCGCGTCGCGGCGCTACGCCTCGCGCGGCTGCACGGGATCGACGCGACCCAGTTCGCCGCCGCGGCGAGCGACAAGTCGCCCGAAGTTCGCCGGGAACTGGCCATCGGCCTGCGGCACAGCAAGTCGCCGGCCGCGCCGGAACTCTGGGCGCAGCTCGCCCAGCAGTACGACGGGCAGGATCGCTGGTATCTCGAAGCGCTGGGCCTCTCGGCCGATGGTCAGTGGGATGCGTACCTCGGCGCGTATCTGGCCAAGTCGGGCGAACCGTGGAAAACGGCCGCCGGCCGCGACATCCTTTGGCGCAGCCGGGCCAAGGTGACGCCGGAACTCTTGGTCAAGATCATGAAGGATCCCGCCACCAAGGAAGAGGAGCAGCCGCGCTATTTCCGCGCGTTCGACTTCCTCAGCGGCCCGGAGAAGGAGGCGGCGCTGAAGAGCTTGCTCGAGTAACGCTTCGATACTGATAGCCGAATGATATTTGTCCTCGCAGCCCGCGTGACTCAGCGCGGGCACTAGCCGCTATGTTGCTTCGCTCCTTTTCGTGCCTTCTCGTGCTTTTCGTAGCCACCGCTCCACTGGTAGCGCTGGCCCAGGACGAGGTTACTCCCGCACAGCGGGCTCGTGACGCACTAATTGTCAAAACGCTCCAGCGCCTGCCCGGCGTCGACTTGAGCCAAAAGCCCGAGGCGAAGGCGGCTCTCTTGCGGCACCTGGCGACGATTGCCGGCAGCGATGAATTCCTGGTGCTGGTCGACAAGTTTCAGCTGCGTGACACCAAGGATGAACTACTGCGCCTCGCCAGGGAGCAGAGCGACAGCACGCTTGGCGTGAAGGCGGCCGGCCTCCTCGTCAAGTTCGGCGAGCAGGAGCTGCTCGCCAAGGCGATTGCCGATCCCGATCCGGCCAAAGGTGCGAAGCTCATCACGGCGCTCGGACTCCTGTCCGACGCTCAGACGAACGACCTGCTCGCGCCGCTTGTACACAGCGCCGAGCAGCCGCTGGCGATTCGCGCGGCGGCGGTCGCCGCGATCGGCCGCAATGCCCCTGGGCAAAAGTGGCTCCTCGAAACGGTGGAAGCGAAGAAGCTCGCGGCCGACCTCTCGTTTGCCGCGGCGAATGTGCTCCTGGCATCGCCCGACGACGCCATCCGCTCCGCGGCCGGCAAGCACCTCTCGCTCCCCGCGGGGGCTGGCGGAGAGCCGCTGCCGCCAATTGCCGAGCTGGTGAAGCGCAGCGGCGACGCCGCCCGCGGCCAGCAGCTCTTCGCCACGACCGGCACCTGCGCGAAGTGCCACAAGGTCCGCGGCGAGGGGAAGGACGTCGGCCCGGACCTCTCGGAGATCGGCACGAAGCTCTCGCCCGAGGCGCTGTACCTGTCGATCCTCGACCCCAGCGCCGGCGTCAGTTTCGACTACGAGAGCTGGCTCCTGCGGACGCTGGACGGCACCGTGCTGACCGGGATCATCGTCAGCCAGACCGAAGACGTGGTAACGCTCAAGACAGCCGAAGCGATCGTCCACCAGATTGCCCGCGACGATATCGAACAGATGAAAAAGTCACCGCAGTCGATCATGCCCGCCGACCTGCAGAAGCAATTGAAAGCTCAGGATCTCGTCGACATCGTCGCGTATCTGGCGACGCTCAAGAAACAGTCCTGAGGGCTGCGGGGTGAGTAGCGTTGTCTGATGCGCTGAGGACTCAAAGTCATGTTGCTCGAGGAATTCAATTGGAAGCGGGAAGTGCTGCAGTCGAATGAGCCGGTGCTTGTCGACTTTTGGGCCCCGTGGTGTCCGCCCTGCCGGTCGATGAACCCGGTCGTGCAGTCGCTGGCCCGGGATTTCAAAGTCTGCAAGGTCAACGTGGACAAGAACCCGGAACTAGCTGCCCGCTACGGCGTCTCATCGATCCCCGTGTTCCTCGTGTTCAAACAGGGGAAGATCGTCGCCCAGCACCTGGGAATTACGGCCGAGGCGACGCTGCGCGAGCAGCTGGCGGAGTAACGCAGGACAAGGAGTGCGACCGCGTCAGTTCATCGACGAAACGACGATTTCGGCCAGCCAGCGGGCGAGTGCCAAACAGCCGAAAACCCAGATCAGGCACGCCGCGACGGACAGGCCGACGACGAGCGCCAGCAGCACGATCGGCCACCAGTAAAACCACAAGAGCGCGATGACCGGCGGGGCGACGGCCGTCAGCAGGACGAGCGTGCGAAGGCGGTAGCGCATGGAATTACGTCTGCTCCATTCACGAGCTATGGTTCCGCTGCCATCCGTTCGACGGCGAACATCATCCCCATCGCGCCGCCGCGGTCATCGCGGCCGTTGATCGCCGGGCGGTCGAAATAATCCTGCAGCGTCTTTTGCTTGCCGGTTCCCGTGCACACATTGACGAGATTCCCTTCGGGGCTCGTCCGCTCCAGGATCGCCTGCCAGGCCCGATCGACCGCCGGCTGATATTCGTCCTTGGCAATCCAGCCGCGGCGGATCGCCCGCTGCATCGCCCAGCCAATCATGCACGTGCAGGAGTACTCGTCGTAGCTTTCCGGATGGTCGATCACCTGGTGCCAGCAGCCGGTTTTCGCGTCTTGATGGGGCTTGAGCGCGGCCAGGTGCTTTTGCAGCTGGGCGACTAGCTCAGCTCGGGCGGGATGATCCGCGGGCCACTCGGAGAGCGCCCAGGCGAGCCCCAGGGCCGGAAAGCCGTTCCCCCGTCCCCAGGCTGCTTCGCACAAGGGGGAGTGGCGATAGATCCCGTCCTCGCGCAGGCACAGCTTCCGCATCGCCGCGAAGTGGATTGAGGCGGCGTCAAAGTACTTGCGCTCGCCGGTCAGATTGCCGGTCGCAGCCAGGATCGGCCCCGACATGAAGACTGCGTCGCTCATTTCGTTATGGAACGGAACGATCGGCTGCGGCTCGCCATCTTTGGTGAACGCCTGATCGGCGGCCGCGCGGCACAGTTCGAGCCACCGCTCGCGGTCTTTCCCCTGGAAGCGGGCGGCCAGCTCGGCAAAGATCAGGTGCCCGGCTTGTTCGCTCCCCGACTTCGGCACGGGGTTCTTCTCACCAGCCAGAAAGGGCGCGACGATCCGGCCGACCTCCTCGCGGTGCGCTG
>JALORD010000297.1 GCA_025459145.1 Pirellulaceae bacterium
CTGGAGCGTCTTGCCCACAATGATCTTGGTCACATTCCGCTCGTGAGCGCAAGCGATCACCTCGCCGGCGATATCTTCGCCCGCCAGCGTCAACACTTCGCCCCCCAACCGCCGCGCAAGGTGCAACGTTTCGGCCAGCCGCTCGCGGTCAGCCGCTGGCAGTCGGGCATCGCGGGGCGTCTCGACGTGTACGGCCAGCCACGGGGCCCGCAGGCTGGCCGCCATCCGTCTCGCCGCGCGGACGAGTTGAGCCGAGGTGGGGCCGGGGGTGACGCACACAAGCAGCCGTTCGGCAGCCGGCCACGTCGCGCGGATCGCCTGATCGGCCCGATAGTCGGTCATCTGCCGATCGACGCGCTCGGCCATCTTTCGGAGCGCCAGTTCGCGCAGCGCGATCAGATTGCCTTTGTTGAAGAACCTTTCGAGGGCTCGGGCCGCCTGCTCTGGAACGTAGACTTTGCCTTCGCGCAGCCTGCCAATCAGGTCGTCCGGAGGAAGATCGACCAGTTCGACTTCGTCCGCCTCTTCAAACACGCGATCCGGCACAGTTTCGCGGACGATCACGCCCGAGATCTTGGCGACAATGTCCCCCAGGCTTTCGAGATGCTGGACATTGACCGTCGTGTAGACGTCGATCCCCGCCGTGAGCAGGGCTTCAATATCTTGCCACCGCTTGGCATGCGTGAGCGAGCTCGAGTCATCGACGGCATTTGTGTGCGCCAGTTCGTCGACGACGATCGTCCGGGGCCGGCGTGCAAGCGCTGCCGCCAGATCGAACTCGAGCAATGGACGCCCGCGATACTTGACCGCGCGGCGGGGTAGGATCTCGAGCCCCAGCGTGAGGGCCTGCGTTTCCGGCCGGGCGTGCGGCTCGACATAGCCGACGACGACATCGGCTCCCTCTTTGGCCAGCTTGCGGGCTCCTTCGAGCATCGCATACGTCTTGCCGACTCCCGGCGCCGCGCCGAAGAAGATCTTCAGCTTGCCGCGCCGCCGCCGAGACTCTTCGGCCTGCACGCGGGCCAAGAGCGCGTCGGGATCGGGACGCTGGTCGTCTGCCATCGAAAGCTCCGCAGTCAGGGATTGGCAGGTTCGCCCGCGGCCTGACCGACGGCTGTACCGGCGGACAGTTCGTCAAGTTTCAAGTTCAACAGGAGCACATTAACTCGGGGCTCGCCCAGCAGTCCGAACGTCTCTGGCTCGGTCTGTTCCTCCACCAGACGCCGCACCTGCTCGGCAGGGAGCTGCCGGGCCGCGGCAACACGCTCGATCTGGTACTGAGCAGCGGCGGGCGAGATGTGCGGATCGAGCCCGCTGGCCGAGGCGGTCACGAGGTCGACAGGAATTGTCCCCCGCCCCGGGTGAGCGGATCGCAAGTCAGCCGCTCGCTGCTGCACTGCATCGATCAGAGCCGGATTCGTCGGACCGAGATTCGAGCCACTCGAAACACTGGCGTTATAGGCAAACGGCCCCGTCGCCGACGGCCGGCCCCAGAAGTAACGCAAGTCGTCGAACGGCTGACCTACCAGCCGGCTTCCCCGCACGACGCCTTCCTGCACGATCAGACTGCCGCCAGCGGCTGTGGGAAACAGCGTCCAGGCGATCGCCGTGACGACGAGCGGATAGACGACGCCGGTCACTAGCGTCAGGGCCAAAAACACGATCAGGGCGGGGCGAAGCTGTCGCGAAAGTTCGCTGAACATAATGGAGTTCTCAGCCAGTTTAAGGCAAAGCGGCCACGGAGCGGACGGAGTTACGCCAGTCCGGAATAAAACAATGCCAGGTCAATCAACTTGATGCCAATAAACGGGACGATGAGCCCGCCTAGCCCATAGACGAGCAGGTTGTTACGCAGCAGCGTGGCGGCAGGCACCGGCCGATAGGCCACGCCCCGCAGGGCCAGCGGAATCAAGAACACGATGATGAGGGCGTTGAAGATCACTGCCGACAGGATCGCACTGCTTGGCGTCGCCAGCCCCATCACGTTGAGTTGGTTGAGCACCGGGTAGGTGCTGGCGAAGGCCGCCGGGATGATGGCGAAGTACTTTGCCACATCGTTGGCGATGCTGAACGTGGTGAGCGCGCCGCGCGTCATCAGCAGCTGTTTGCCAATGCGGACGACTTCGATCAGCTTGGTAGGGTTGCTGTCGAGGTCGACCATGTTGCCGGCTTCCTTGGCGGCTTGCGTGCCACTGTTCATGGCGACGGCCACATCGGCCTGTGCCAGGGCGGGAGCGTCGTTCGTGCCGTCTCCGGTCATCGCTACGAGCTGTCCGCCGCGTTGCTGCTCGCGGATCAGTTGCAGCTTGGCCTCGGGCGTGGCCTGGGCCAGGAAGTCGTCGACTCCGGCCTCGGCGGCGATGGCGGCGGCTGTCTGCGGATTGTCACCGGTGATCATGACCGTCTTGATGCCCATCGACCGCAGTTCAGCAAACCGCTCCTTGATTCCCCCTTTGACAATGTCCTTGAGATAGACCACCCCCAGCGGCTGGTCCCCTTCGGCCACGACCAGCGGAGTTCCCCCCTGGGTCGCGATTCGATCGGCGTCGCGCATCACCTTGTCCGGCAAGCGGCCGCCGAGCTGGCCCACCCAGTTGGCCACGGCGTCGAGCGAGCCTTTGCGGATCTGCCGGCCATTCAGATTTACGCCGCTCATCCGGGTTTGCGCGGTGAATGGCACGAACGTCGCGTGCAGCTCGTGAATGTCGCGGCCGCGAAGTCCATACCGCTCCTTGGCCAGCACAACGATACTTCGCCCCTCGGGCGTCTCGTCGGCCAGGCTGGAAAGCTGCGCCGCATCGGCCAGCCGCTCGAAGGCCACTCCCGCGGCTGGCAATAGCTCGACCGCCTGACGATTGCCAAGCGTGATCGTGCCGGTCTTATCGAGCAAGAGCACGTTGACATCCCCTGCCGCCTCGACGGCCCGGCCCGAGGTGGCGATCACGTTAGCCTGGATCATCCGATCCATCCCCGCAATGCCAATGGCCGACAAAAGCCCGCCGATCGTCGTCGGAATCAGGCAGACGAGCAGGGCGACCAGCACCGTGACGGTAATCGGCGTGCCCTGCCCCGCGGCTGACACGCTGTAAAGCGACATCGGCAGGAGCGTGCTGCAAGCCAGCAGGAACACGATCGTCATGGCCGACAGCAGGATGCTGAGCGCGATCTCGTTGGGAGTCTTCTGGCGCTTTGCGCCCTCGACCAGATGGATCATCCGATCGAGAAAACTCTCGCCCGGATTGGCCGAGATCCGCACAATCAGCCAGTCGGAGAGAACCCGCGTTCCCCCGGTGACGCTGCTCCGGTCGCCGCCGCTTTCGCGAATGACCGGGGCGCTTTCGCCTGTGATCGCGCTTTCGTCGACGCTCGCGACCCCCACGACGACCTCGCCGTCGCCGGGTATCGACTGCCCCGCCTCGACCAGCACGAGGTCCCCCACGCGGAGGTCTGGCGCCGGGACAATCGAGGCTTCACCCAGGCGTATCAGTGCCGCCGCGTCCGGCTTGTCACCGGCCGGCTCTGTCGCGGTCAGCAGCTTTGTCGCCGTGACGTTCTGGCGGTTTGCCTTCAGCGAATCGGCCTGGGCCTTGCCGCGCCCCTCGGCCATTGCCTCGGCAAAGTTGGCAAACAGCACGGTGAACCAGAGCCAGAGGCTGACACCCGCGACGAACCAGGGAGACTCGCTGCTCCGCTGGGCCAGCTGGTAGACCCAGAGCAGGGTTGTCAGCAGGCTGCCGACAAAGACAACAAACATCACCGGATTGCGGAGCTGATATCGCGGATCGAGCTTCGTAAAAGCTTCGATCACGGCCCGCCGGACCAGCGGAGGATCGATCAAAGGACGTGTTTTGGCAGACATCGGAGGTATTTCCAGGAAATGCAATGTTCAGAAACCGGAGCGCACAGCCTCAGCCGCTGACCATCTGCAGATGTTCAACAATCGGCCCCAAAGCCAGGGCGGGAAGAAACGTCAGCGCTCCGACGAGCACGACGATTCCCGCCAGCAAGACGACGAACAGCGGAGTGTGCGTGGGGAGCGTGCCGCTTGTCGTCGGCACACATTTCTTTGCGGCCAGCGAGCCCGCGATTGCCAGGATGGGAATCGCCAGCCAATAGCGGGCGACAAACATGGCAACCCCCAGCAGCAGGTTGTAGAAAGGCGTGTTCGCACCCAGTCCCGCAAACGCGCTGCCGTTGTTGTTCCCCGCCGACGAGAAGGCATACAGCACCTCGCTCAGGCCGTGGGCCCCCGGATTAGAGATCGCGGCGCGCCCTGGTGGGACCGTCACGGCGATCGCTGTCCCCACCAGCACTAGCGCCGGCGGAATGAGGATCACCAGCGACGCCATCTTCATTTCGAACGCCTCGATCTTTTTGCCCAGATACTCGGGCGTGCGGCCGACCATCAGCCCCGCCACGAACACCGTGATCAGGGCAAATGCCAGGAGGCCGTAGAGCCCGCTCCCCACACCGCCGAACACCACTTCGCCCAGTTGCATGAGCCAAATAGGCACCAGTCCGCCGAGCGGAGTGTACGAATCGTGCATCGAATTGACGCTTCCATTCGACGCGGCTGTCGTCGCGGTGGCCCACAGGGCCGAACTGGCAATTCCGAAACGGACTTCCTTTCCTTCCATGTTTCCAGTCGCTGGAGCGACGGAGATTGCCTCGACCGAATCCATCGCAGCGACCACCGCCGGATTACCAGCCGCCTCGGCCCAGTAGCAAAATGCCAGGCAAGGGAGAAAGATGAGCAGCATTGCGGCGAGCAGCGCGATCCCCTGCCAAATGTCGCCCACCAAATGACCGAACGCGAAGCAGAGTGCCGCGGGGATGAGCAGAATTGCCAGGCATTCGAGAAAGTTCGAGAGCGGTGTGGGGTTCTCCAGGGGATGCGCGGAGTTGACGTTAAAGAAGCCGCCCCCATTGGTGCCAAGCTGTTTGATGGCCACCTGCGAAGCCGCGGGGCCTAAGGCAATCGGTTGCTCGGCGATCGACTGGCCGTCGACGTCTGTCGTTGGATCGGTCAGCGTGGCCACTGCATGCGGCGAGAACGTCTGCACCACCCCCTGGCTGACCAGGGCAATCGCCAGAATCAGCGAGAGCGGCAGCAGAATGTAGAGAGTGCTCCGCGTCAGATCGACCCAGAAGTTGCCGATCGTCCCCGATTCGGTTCGCTTGAGACCGCGCACGAGCGCCACGAGAATCGCCATGCCGGTCGCCGCCGAGACGAAGTTCTGCACGCCCAGCCCCAGCATCTGCGTGAGGTAGCTCATCGTTGTCTCGCCGCCGTAGCCTTGCCAGTTGGTATTGCTGGCGAAGCTGATCGCGGTGTTGAGCGACGAATCGGGCGACACCGGCCCGAGCCCCTCGGGATTCAGCGGCAACAAGTGCTGGGTCCGCTGCAGGACGTACACGACGGCCAGACCTAGCACGTTGAACGCCAGCATCGCCAAGGCGTACATCCGCCAAGACATCTCCGCCGACGGATCGACGCCGGCCAGTCGGTAGATCCCGCGCTCGGGCAAGGCCAGCCAGCCTGGCGGGACAAAGGACTCCGAGTAAACGCGGGCCATGTAGCGTCCTAGCGGCCACGCGGCCGCGAGCAGCACAACCACGTAGACAGTCAGTTCGAGCACACCTTGGGCGGTCATGCGAACCACTCCGGTTTGAGAAGCGCAAGCGTCAGATAGCCGAGTAGCAGCACAGCCACGGCGGCAGCGAGCGCGTAAATCATGGCTTTTCCCCTCCCAGCGCCCCGCAGGCGGCAATGAACCCAATCGATGCTGCGGTCAGCAACGCCACGAGCCCGACACAGACAGTTTCCAGCATGAGACGCTCCTTTTCGCTCTGCGCGATTACTGAAGTCTATCGAGGGGCAGATCAAATGGGTGTCAAATCGGAGGGCCGAGGCATCAAGAAAAGATCAAGACGCGGGAAGGATGTCCGCTCCGAACGACGGGCGCAGGGAAGAGAAACGAAGGGGCCAGCGGGAAGAAGGGCCTCGGGCTCCTCCCTGGTCGGCGCGTGCGCGAAATCGATAACGCGGTGCCGCCGACACAAGCCGCAAACAACTTACGAGACGAGATCAATGCCCCCGAAAAGTATGCCTGTGGCGAACACGCAGAATTGCGGCGCGTACCAGCGATCGTTCGGAATCCGAAAGAAACACCTGCTCAACCTCTGGCTGCTCGACGAGATTCGGTTGACAGCCGCCTAATCGGGCGCAGAACGACCAACTCAAACGCTGTTGGCTGCGAGAAGCGAAGAGAGAAGGAGCGATGGGAGCGTCCTCGATCATTGGACGCCCGCCTTGTGGATGCTGGGTGTGGCGAACAATCTATACGCGTGATTGCGATCGGTGCGGCATTAGGAAGCGGGCCTGCCGTCACCGCTAGACTCCCCTACCTGCGCGGGAATCGCCGCATCCCCAAGGCTTTCAAGTAGTCATCGTCCTTGAGCAGAGTCTGTCAGCGATCGGTCAGGTAGG
>JALORD010000026.1 GCA_025459145.1 Pirellulaceae bacterium
AGGCTGCCTCACGGGTGGCGATGCTGGCTCGCGAATTGGCGGATGTCGCACCGCAACTGGATGGCGATCGGCAGTATGTGGCGAGTCGGCTGGCCGAACAGCTGATTGTCTGGCCGATCGAATCGCCCGGCAAATCGGCCGCGACGATTGCGGCCTGTGAAACGATTTTGCGATTGCGGGCGACGCTGCCAATGGACGACGGGCTGCGGGTGGCGAGTCTGCCGTCGGTGGAGGAGCCAGTTGTTGCCGACCAGCCGCCGCCGGAGGAGGACTTGCCACCGGTAGTGATGGCGCCGATTGTGCCTCCCGCGGAACAGCCGCGGCCGATTCCCGGCATGCCTCCCGAGCGAATCCCGGATGCCTCGTCAGAAAGACCGGTTGAGCCTCGCCAGTTCCTGGCCCCGCGAGCGATGAAAATTGAGGGGTGAGCGGGCACAAGATGGCGTTTAGGGGCGCAAAATGGCGATTGCGGGCGTCAGTGACAGCCGGTTAAACAGTTCCCATGCCCGCCGCCCTTAACCGCTGCCGCGCCCGCTCGCTCCGAACGCGCTTCGTCAGCGCGTCTACAAGCCGGCCCATGTCGAGCGATCCAGCATAGAAGCAATCCGCCGCAGGCAGCTCGCGAACTTGGTCCAGAAGCAGCACGGCCCGATCGCAGTAACCCCTGCCACTGCTGTGCATGAAATGGCTGTGTCTCGATCCCTGCTCAAGCGTGCCCATTCGCACACTTGTGCATGAAAGCGCGCGAATGTGCCCTTTGATCTGTTGGGGACATCGGCCGTCGTTCGGAGCAATCCAGGCTTTTGGATCGTCCTTTGAATCGTAATCCACTACCTCGTAGGTCGGCACCGCTGTTTTCTCCCGTTCTGGCATACCTTCTGCTTTCGTGTTGCGACGGCTTCCCCATTCCGACTCATGAGGGTCGAGATTCCACTTCTTTTTGTTGCTGCAACGAGCGTTCGATGCCTTTCGCGCCGATTCCCAAGTCGCTCGCGGACCTGCGGCGCGTGCCGCACCTGGGCAACTACGAAGAGGCCCGGCGAACGTTTTCCTGGGAGGCCGCGCGGGCCGAACTCGACGGATTGCCGGGGGGGCAAGGACTCAACATCGCCCACGAAGCGGTCGACCGTCATGCCTGCGGTCCGCGGCGCAACAAGATCGCTCTTCGTTGGCTCGGCAAGAATGGAGAGTCGCGGGATATCCGCTACGATGAACTGGGCGAATCGACCAGCCGCTTTGCCAACGTCCTCGACCAGTTAGGGATTGTCGCCGGAGATCGCATTTACGCCCTGCTGGGGCGGATTCCCGAGCTATACATCGCGGCTCTCGGGACGCTCAAACATCGCAGCGTCTTCTGCCCGCTCTTCTCGGCATTTGGTCCCGAGCCGATTCGAGCGCGGCTACAGATCGGGCAGGGGCGGGTGCTGGTCACGACGCCGGAACTCTACACGAAGAAGATCGCGCCGCTGTGGGCCCAGTTGCCCGACCTGGAGCACGTGCTCGTTGTCGGCCAGCCGCCCGCTGCCGGCCCTGCGATTCACGACCTGCGGGCACTACTCGAACGAGCGTCGTCGAAGTATCGGATTCCACCCACCGATCCCGACGATCAGGCCCTGCTGCACTTCACCAGCGGCACAACCGGGACGCCGAAAGGGGCGATCCACGTCCACGCTGCTGTCATCGCCCATCAGGCGACGGGGAAGCTGGCGCTCGATCTGCACGACGAGGACATCTTCTGGTGCACGGCCGATCCGGGCTGGGTGACCGGTACATCGTACGGGATCATCGCCCCGCTGGCCTGCGGCGTTACGAGCATCATCGATGAGGCGGATTTCGAGGCCCGCCGCTGGTATGGCATTCTGCAGGACGAGCGCGTGAGCGTCTGGTACACCGCTCCGACGGCGATTCGCAGCCTGATGCGCGTCGGAACGGAGACAGCGCGGGAATACGACCTCCGCCCGCTGCGGTTTTTGGCCAGCGTCGGCGAACCGCTGAACCCCGAAGCCGTGGTGTGGGGGCGGGAGGCATTCGGCAGGCCCTTTCACGACAACTGGTGGCAAACCGAAACCGGCGGCATCATGATCGCCAACTACGCCGCCCTGGAGGTGCGTCCCGGTTCGATGGGACGACCGCTCCCGGGCATTGAAGCCGCCCTTGTTGAGACACTGGCCGATGGCACGATTCGCGAGATCACCTGCCCCGACGAACAGGGTGAACTCGCCCTGCGTCCCGGCTGGCCGTCGATGTTCCGCGGCTATTGGAATGAACCGGCCCGCTATGCGAAGTGCTTTGCCAGCGGATACTACCTGACCGGCGACCTCGCGCGGCGCGATGCCGACGGTTACTACTGGTTTGTCGGCCGCAAGGATGACGTGATCAAGACCTCGGGGCACCTGATCGGGCCCTTCGAGGTAGAAAGCCTGCTCATGGAACATCCGGCGGTGGCGGAGGCGGGGGTCATCGGGAAGCCGGACCCGGTGGCGCTTGAAATCGTCAAAGCCTTTGTGGTCCTCAAACCGGGACGGATCGGGGATGCGGCGCTGATGCGCGATCTGCTCGGCTTTGGCCGGCAGCGGCTGGGAGCGGCCGTCGCCCCCAAGGAGATCGCCTTCGTTGAGTCGCTTCCGAAGACGCGCAGCGGAAAGATCCTCCGCCGACTGCTCAAGGCGCGTGAACTGGGCTTGCCCGAGGGGGATGTCTCTACCTTAGAAAGCGCGTAACGGCGCACCCATGCGATGAAGGCTCCGACCCGAAACAGACCTGTCAGCTTGGCCGATCGCCAGACCGCGCTCGACCGCTTGGAGGCAATGCTGCTCATCCGCCGCTTTGAGGAAAAGTGCGCGGAACTGTACAGCGGCGGCAAAATCTGGGGATTTCTCCACCTCTATATTGGCGAAGAAGCGGTCGCGGTCGGCGCGATGCCGGCCATCCGCCCCGAAGACGCCATCGTCAGCACCTATCGCGAGCACGGCCACGCCCTGGCCCGGGGAGTCCCCGCGGGCGCGATCATGGCGGAAATGTTCGGCAAGGCGAATGGCTGCAGCCGCGGACGGGGCGGTTCGATGCACCTGTTCGATGTCTCGCGGCGGTTCTACGGTGGGAATGCCATCGTGGGGGGAGGGCTGCCGCTGGCGGTTGGACTCGCCTTGGCGGATAAGCTGCAACAGCGGCCCGTCGTGACAGTCTGCCTGTTTGGCGACGGTGCGGTAGCCGAAGGGGAATTTCACGAGTCCCTGAACCTGGCGGCCCTCTGGCAATTGCCGGTCCTGTTCCTGTGCGAGAACAATCTGTACGCGATGGGAACAGCCCTCGATCGGCACCAGTCGCAGGCCAAGCTCCACCTCAAGGCCGACGGCTATGGAATGGAGGCGACCGCCGTGGATGGTATGGATGTCGCCGCTGTGGAGGAGGAGATGGGACGGGCCATGGATTACGTTCGCACGGGCAAGCCGCTGCTGCTCGTGGCTCAGACCTACCGGTTTCGAGCCCACTCGATGTATGACGCCGAACTGTATCGCAGTAAGGAAGAAGTCGAGGCCTGGAAAAAGCGCGACCCGATCCTGCTCTGGCAAGCCCGGCTGCGGAAACTCGACTGGCTGCGGGACGAGGACCTCCAAGCCCTGGAGGCCCGCGTCGCAATTCAGGTTCAGGAAGCCGTCGAGTTCGCCGCAGCGGGGGCCTGGGAGCCGGTGGAACAGCTGCTGCGCGACGTTACGACGCCGGTGCAATTATGACCAAATCCACCTATCGCGAAGCGATTCGCGCTGCTCTCCACGAGGCGCTCGCGAACAACCCGCGGACCATACTCCTGGGGGAAGACGTGGGGCGATACGGCGGGGCGTTTGCCTGCAGTCGCGGACTGCTCGAGGAATTTGGACCGGAGCGAATTCGCGATACACCCCTCTCCGAATCGGCCTTCGTGGGCGCGGGCATCGGGGCGGCCCTGAATGGTTTGCGCCCGATCGTCGAAGTGATGACGGTGAACTTCAGCTTGCTGGCGCTCGATCAGATCGTGAACAACGCGGCGACGCTCCGGCACATGTCGGGCGGCCAGGTGAGTGTCCCGCTCGTAATTCGGATGGCGACCGGAGCCGGCCGGCGTCTGGCGGCTCAGCATTCCCATAGTTGGGAAGTCTGGTATGCCCACGTACCGGGGCTCAGGGTTCTCGCGCCCGCGACCATTACCGACGCCCGCTACATGCTGGGCGCGGCGCTGCGCGAGCTGGATCCCGTGGTGATCTTTGAACACGCAATGCTTTATCCGAGCGAAGGAGAACTGGACAAGCTGCCAGAGGATTTCAATATCGACCGCGCGGCCGTTCGCCGTCCGGGCCGAGACATCTCACTGATTACCTATGGCGGCTCGCTGCCAAAGGCCCTGGCGGCGGCCGCCGAACTCGCGTCCGCGGGGATCGAGGCGGAGGTCATCGATTTGCGGAGTTTGCGCCCGCTCGACATGCCCACGGTGCTGGCGTCGGTCGCCAGGACCCATCGGGCGGTGATCGTGGACGAAGGGTGGCGCACCTGCAGCCTGGCCGCCGAGATCAGCGCGGGGATCATGGAAGGAGCGTTTTACGATCTGGATGCGCCCGTGGCCCGCATCTGCTCGGCCGAGGTGCCGATCCCCTACGCCGGCCACCTGGAAGATGCCGCCTTGCCGCAGCCCGCCCGGATCGTGGCTGCCGTTCAGGAGGTGCTGGCCCATCATGAGTGACTTTTTGATGCCAAAATTGGGGGCCGATATGACGGCCGGCACGCTGGTCGCTTGGCGCAAGCGAGTGGGGGACCCCATCCGCCGCGGCGATATTGTGGCCGAAGTCGATACCGACAAGGGGATCATCGACATCGAGTCCTTCAGCGATGGCATCCTTGAGGCACTGCTGGTCGAGCCGGGGACAAGCGTCCCCGTCGGCACCCCGCTGGCCCGTATTCAGGCGGCCGGTGAAACCGCCGCCACGGTGCGGCCGGCGTCGCAATCCCCCGCGCCAGGCTCGCCAACATCGCCCGCCTCCCAGCCGGCGCCGGTAACGGGGCCTTCGCCGGCACTCATTTCGCAGGCCGAGCTGGCCCGGCTGCGTATTTCGCCCTCCGCCCGCCAGCGAGCGCGGGAGTTGGGAGTCGATCCGCGCGAACTGACGGGTACCGGCCGCGGCGGAGCGATCACGCGCGAGGACGTCGAACGCGCCGCTGCCGCGCGCATCGTTCCCGCTTCCCAGGCGTCCAGCTCTCAGACGCCGACTCCCGCTGTCGCGCCGCCAGTCCCCGCCGGCGTTCCAGCAGCGGCGAACGCGCCGCCGCCGCCCGCGGAGCGAACCCTGCGGATGCGCCAAGCGATTGCCGCCGCGATGGCCCGCGCGAACCGCGAAATCCCGCACTACTACCTATCCACAACCATTGACTTGCACGCGGCACTCCAGTGGCTGACCCGACAGAACGAAGACCGGCCGGTCACGGGTCGTCTCCTGTATGGTGTCCTGCTGCTGAAGGCCGCAGCCCTGGCGCTCCGCGAAGTTCCCGAACTGAATGCCTTCTGGCAGGACGATCGCCCGGTCCGGCAGGAATCGATTCACCTCGGGGTGGCTATTTCACTCCGCGGCGGCGGGTTGATTGCTCCCGCGCTGCACAACGCCGATCGAAAGTCGCTCGACGAACTCATGCACGACTTGCGGGATCTCGTGGCGCGGGTTCGCACCGGCGGCATCCGTTCTTCGGAGCTTGCCGATCCCACGATCACGGTCACCAGCCTCGGCGAGCAAGGAGTCGAGGGGGTTTACGGAGTGATTTATCCACCCCAAGTCGCGCTCGTCGGCTGGGGCCGGGTCGTCGAGCGGCCGTGGTGCGTGGCGGGACAGGTCGTTCCACGCCCGCTCATCACCGCCACGCTCGCCGGGGACCACCGCGCCACCGATGGCCATCGCGGGAGCGTGTATCTGGCCGCCGTCGAACGATTGCTGCAACAACCAGAGCAACTATGAACGAAGTCCAGATCCGCGAAACCGTGCTTCACGTGCTGGGAGCGATCGCGCCCGAGGCGGATCTTTCGCAACTCAACCCCGAGGCTCGGCTGCGCGATCAACTCGACATAGATTCGATGGACTTTCTGAACTTCGTGATCGGTTTGCACGACGAGTTGCACGTCGACATTCCGGAGAAAGACTACGGCCAATTGGCCACGCTGGCGGGTTGCGTGCAATACCTGATTGCTGCGATGGGCCGGCCGGGTTCCCGTCGAGCGGAATGAACTCAATCCTCTCCTTCGCTGTCGTAGTCTGCCGCTTCCGCACCAAAAGCTTTCTGCAACAGTCGGCTTTCCGCCGTCTCGTGGGCATGGAGTTTCTCGGCAAAACTCCGGTAATCGCGCTGCACATCGGCCGGCAAGACCGCCGGGGCGTGGGTTTGGAGGATCAACTGCTGCAGCATCTCGTCCAGACGCGGATGTTCGCCGACAATTTCTGCCGCGTTGCCGGTCAGGCTCGGGCAACGGGACACCGCCTCTTCCAGGCAGCCTCCCTCCTCTTCCTCGGCAAAGTGCGACTGCAAGCGCTGACGCAGATCGGCCAGTCGCTCCGCGAATCGATCGAGGGCGACGCGTGGTTGCCGCGCGGCGGTCAGCTGATTGACCTCACCCGCAAGGTGCAAGAGTAGCTCATTGAGTCGGCTATGTTCGTGCTGAAGATGTTCCACGTAGGCGTGGCAGCTGTCGTCGCCATTCATCATCCATTCCTTGTGTATGAAAACGAGCGGCCCGCAGCAAAAACGCTGGAGACTGACCACAGGAGCCCGAGTGTTGTAGGAAAGTCGTCCGCCATCACCTCCCTGTTAGGATAACGAATTGGTCTGGGTCTCGCGCAGGAGCGCGGCCGCCTCCTCCGGAAGCACCGGGTTGATCGACATTCCGCTCCCCAGTTCAAATCCGGCCGGTTGGGTCAAGCGGGGGTGAATCTGAATGTGCCACAAGAAATACTCGCCTTGCTCTTCCCCCCGCGGCACGGTGTCAATCGTCAGGTTGAAGTCGGGATCGCCGAGCGCGACAAACAGCTGTCCGAGGACGTTTTTGAGGATTTCCGCCAGCGGATGGAGCAGGGAGGGATCGAGCCAGCGAAACGACGACTGTCGTCGGCGCGGCAGGATCCAAGTTTCAAATGGCACTCCAGCGGCGTAGGGGATGAGGGCGACAAAGTGTTCGTTCGCGGTGACGATGCGCTCTCTGGCCGCCAGTTCCTCCTCCATCAGTGCCCGGTAGACGCATTCTCCCGTCGTGTCGAAATACTGTGCGGCGACAGCCAGTTTGTGCCGCAGCATGTGAGGGACGACCGAGGTGGCAATCAACTGGCAGTGCGGATGCGTTAACGACGTGCCAGCCTGCGGACCATGGTTTTTGAAAATGATGATTGTCTGAAAGCGAGTATCGCGCATCAGGTCGATGTACCGCTGCTGGAGGGCGCCCAGCAGCGCTTTCACCTGCTCGACCGGCTGTTGGGCAAGCGAGAGATGGTGCGCGGGCGAATCGACGATCACCTCATGGGCGCCGCAGCCCCCCATGTAGCGAAAGAGCCGTCCGCTCTCGCCGCGATGATAATCCTCCTCGATCCGCAGGGCTGGATACTTGTTCGGCATGGCCCGAACTTTCCAGCCCGGCGCATTAGCTGCACTTCCCTCGCGCACTGCGAATACTTCCGGAGGCGTGAGGTGTTCGTTGCCAGGACAGAAGGGACAGGGACGAGTCCCGTCGGCCAGGGGCGGCTTAGGTCGCTGCTGAAAGTCGTGTGGTCGCAGCGATCGGCTGGGGGCAAAGATCACCCAATCGTTCGTGGTCACATCAAATCGGAGCATGGTGCATACCTTTCGCATCCCCGCAACGTGCGACCGCCCTGCCGCCCCCCAGGGAGTGTACCGCTTCCGGATCTATGTAGATGCGCCGGACGCGGTTGAGGAAGATGTCAAGTCTGGACCACCCGGTCGTCGCCGGCAGGCCGCCGCAATCGTTTGGGGAAGGGGTAGGGCAAGGCTAGTTTTCGGGGGGCATTTGCAAAGTGGCTGGTGGAACGACAGACAACACGCACGGTTGCCAGTTGTGCGGGTCAAAAAAGCCGATTGTGCCCGTGAAGAATTTCAGGTGTGCGGGTTAAGCAATGGAGACACTTCATGTTAAATCATCGCCACAGCGCCTCTGGCAATCAACGACGCGGCAACGTTGCCCTCGCGGAGCCTCGATCGCGCGTGGCTGAGCTCTCAGTCCAACACTATCGAGCGACGTGTGACGCCTGTGGCAAGCGAATTCTCGTTGTTTGTGGGTGCGGCCCCTGATACGCTGACGGCAGCCCCCGAGCAGCATTTCGCCGCCGCATTTTTCCGGCCCGTTTGGACCCATGCTGTCAATCCAAGGAACCCGCAAGACGCTCTGCGACGGGATCAGCCGTCGCGGCTTGCTGCAGATCGGCGGCCTGTCGGCGCTTGGGCTGGGACTGGCCGAGGCCCGCGCCTGGAGCAGCGAAGCCCCCCGCTGGCCGCCGACCGCCCCCGGTTTCGGAAGGGCGAAGTCGTGCATCCTGCTGTTCCCCTACGGCTCGCCATCGTCGCACGAGACGTTCGATCCCAAGCCCGCCGCTCCAACCGAGATTCAGGGAGAGATGAAGGCCATCTCCACCTGCGTCCCGGGCCTGCAGATCTGCGACCACCTACCCCGCACGGCGCAGGTGATGGACCGGGTGACAATCGTCCGCTCGATGACCCATCCCTATCCGGTGCACGGATTGGCGTACGCGGTGACGGGCATTCCCACCTACACGCCGGCCCTGGAGACCCGGGCCCGCGATAATCAGCACTGGCCCTTCATCGGGTCAGTCGTTGATTATCTCGACAGTCGCGGAGGAGAGGCGGCCCTCGCGGAGATTCCCCGCAACCTGGGCCTGCCGTGGCTCGTCAATTCAAAGACCGACAATCCGGCCGTCAACGCGGGCCCGTTCGCGGCATTCCTGGGGCAGCAGTTCGACCCGATCTGGACCGATTTCGACGGCCGCGGCCTCAAGATCGCTCCCAAGAACACGGTCGGACAGAGTCAGGATTTCCGTGATCCGTTTGGCGGAACGGTCCCCGAAGGGCGCTTCCGACTTGCGCCCGGCGCAGAGCCGACCCCCGAAGTGTCGCTCGAACGGCTCCACCTGCGGCGGTCGCTCCTGGCCCAGTTTGATCTGGCCCGGCAGCAGCTCGATGCCACCCCGTCGGTCCAGGCGCTCGACCACCAGCGGCAGTGGGCCTGGTCACTGCTGACGAGCCCCAAACTACGCGAGGCGATCGATATCGGCCGCGAAAGCCGGGAGGTGCGCGAGTCGTATGGCATGACCCTCTTCGGGCAGTCGTGCCTGGCCGCGCGGCGGCTGGTCGAAGCGGGCGGGCGCTTTGTGACTGTCTTCTGGGACTGCTTCGGCCAGTTCGCCAATGCCGCCTGGGACACGCACCAGTACCACTACCCGCGGCTGAAGGAGCTGTTGCTGCCGGGATTCGACCTGGCGTTTCCGACGCTCCTCCGCGATCTGGACGAGCGGGGCCTGCTCGACGAAACGCTCGTCATTTGGATGAGCGAGCACGGACGGACGCCGCAGCTCTACTCGAATAAACCGGGGGCCGGCCGCGAACATTGGTCGCGGGCCTACTCGATCGCCCTGGCCGGCGCGGGGATCGCGCGGGGGAAGGTCGTCGGCCAGACGACGCGCGACGGCGGCGAGGTGCTCGATACGCCCGTGTCGCCCAAGGATATTCTCGCCACCGCGTATCACCTGCTCGGCATCCCCGCCGAGACGACGATCCGCGACGGCCTCGGCCGGCCCTATCCGATCGCGGGGAGCGGCAAGGTCCGCCCCGAATTGCTCGCTTAGCGCCGCGCCTGTTGGCCGCTTGATTCGCCACTCCTCTGCTTGAGCCTCCTGCCATGGTGACGCACCGCCTGTTAGCCCTCGCGATTGTCTGTTCCGTTTGCACCTCGCTCCTGGGACAAACGCTCGAGCCCCGGCCGCTCTATGTGGAGGGCTACACTGACCAGCTCGGTTATGTGGCGGCGGATGAAGTCGCCCTCCATGTGTTGACGTCGGCCGCGACTTACTCCCCGGAAATCGCCCGGCTGGGGCCGAAACGCGAAGTCGTGCTGACCCGCTCCGGTCTGGAAGGGCAGGAACTCCCGGTGGCGGAGAACGCCTCGTCGCACGGCTGCGGCGGGCCGGCTGCGGCGGGACCGCTGCGAATCAGCGTGTTCGTGGTCGATGCGACGCCCCCCTTGGGATCGCCGGTGGCCTATGCCCCGGCACGCAAGATCGAAGACCCGCTCTCGGCCCGCGGCATCGTGCTGCTCGGGGCTGGCCCGCCGATTGTCCTGTGTGCGGTCGACTGGATCTCGATTGCCAACGGCGGGCACGACGCCTGGCGAGCGAGCTTGGCGCGGGCGGTCGGCACTTCCCCCGAGCGGGTCGCTGTCCACGTCCTGCACCAGCACGACGGCGTCCGCTGCGATTTCAGCGCTGAGGAATTGCTGGCGCCCCAGGGGCTGGCCGGCAAGCGGTTTGATGTTCCCTTCGTACGCAAGACGATTTCTGCCGCAGCCGAGGCTGCGCGGGAATCGCTCACGAGGGCCCAGCCCGTCACGCACCTGGGAGTTGGCGCGGCAAAGGTTGACAAGGTCGCCTCGAACCGCCGCATCCTGGGGCCGAACGGCCGCGTGGTGATCGCGCGGGCCAGTTCGTATCGTATTCCGGAGCCGATCCTGTCGCGGCTGATTGCCGAAGCTCAGCGGCAAGGCTACGAACATAGCGCCGCGCGGGTCGAGGAGGCGCTGGCCGCCCCGGAGGGAGTGATCGATCCGCTTCTCAAGATGCTGACCTTCTTCGACGGCGATCGTCCGATCGTCTCGCTGAGCTACTACGCCACCCATCCGCAAAGCTATTTCGGCCAGGGGGACGTGACCTCGGAGTTCGTCGGCCTGGCCCGCGCGGCGCACGAAAAGTCGCGAAGCGGCCTCGCGCTTGTGCACTTCACCGGAGCGGCGGGCAATGTCGCCGCGGGCAAGTACAACGATGGCACTCCGAAAATGCGGGAAACGCTCACCCGCCGTATGGCGGACGCCATGCAGCGCGCCTGGGCGGCAACCAAGAAAACGCCGCTCGCCGCGGCAGAATGCGCATGGCGCGTCGAGCCGGTGCGGCTGCCAGTGGCGAAGCACCTCAAGGCCGAGCAACTCCGCGCGACCCTCGCCAATCGCGAGGCCCCCGCGGGGGACCGCCTGGCGGCAGCCGGCAAGTTGGCGTTTCTAGTGCGAATGCAGGAGGGGGAGCCGCTGCAGCTCGCGTGCCTGAAGCTCGGCAATACCTACGTGCTCCACATGCCGGGGGAGCTGTTTGTCGAATACCAGCTGGCGGCGCAAAAACTCCGGCCGCACGACACCGTCTGCCTGGCGGCGTATGGCGATTGCGGGCCCGGCTATATCGGCACGGAGATCGCTTACGCCCAGGGAGGCTACGAGACCCAGCCCAGTTCGTCGAATACCGCTCCGCAAGTGGAGCAAGTGCTGATGGACGGAATCCGCAAGCTGCTTCAGTAATCTGCGGGGCGCTGCGGCGAGTATCCACTTCACGAGGGGAGCAATCGGCTGCCGCGACATCGTCGACTCCCCGCTACCGCGTACGATTGAATCGGCACGGCTCCTGCAACACGATGCCCTAACAGGCCAGACCGGGCTCGAAGTCATCGTGCCAGCGCAAGTGGAGCCGACCGTCCTGCCCAATGTCCACGCGAGTCCCGAAGGGACGGCAGTCGCGGCGGAGGCTTTCGGCCAGCCACTCGGCGTCGGCTGGGCTGGCCCGCTGCACGCTCATTCGACGGACCTGCGTGGGCAACATCTCGAGTCGGACCAGGCGACCGGTTGCCGGATCGACAGTCGCGAAATACAGGAGTCCCAAATCGCCCCGAAACGCCTCGTAGCCTGAAATCCCTTCGTAGTCGTTGAGGAAGTCGCCACAGCCGTAGAGGATCAGCCGCTGCCGATAGACCTCGATCCCCTGGACGTGGTGGGATGAATGCCCGAACACGAGGTCGACGCTCGCCTCGTCGATGAGCCGATGGGCGAGTTCTTGCCGCTCGGCAGGAATCACGTGCTCCCAGTTCGACCCCCAATGGATCGAGACGATGACTAGGTCCCCCTGCCGTTTGAGGCGCACTACGGCGGCGCGCAGCCGTCGCAACCGGTCGGCCGGCCAACCTTCCCAAAGATTCACCCCCGGATGCGAATCGCCCGCGGCCCAGGCCCAAGGGATCCCGCTGGTCACCGATCCGAGGGCAAACACGATCATGCGTCCCTTGCCGTGCAGGGACTGAACGACGGGAGATGCCGCTTCGGACAGGTTCCGCCCAGCCCCGGCAAAGGGAAGCTTGGCCTGCCACAGCGTCTCGAGGGTCTGACACAGACCCGCGTAGCCCCAGTCGAGAACATGATTGTTCGCCAACGCACAACACGAGATGTTTGCGGACTGCAGACAGCCGATATTGCGGGGATGCATCCGGTAGTGCACCGCTTTTCGAGGCCAAGAGTCGCCGCTGGTGGTGATGCTGGTTTCGAGATTGATGATCCGCGCATCGGGTCGTGTGCGGTTCCATTCGGTCGCGGCAGCACCCCAGAGGTACGCCTCGTCGAGCGGCCGGGGAATCGGTCCGTGGGCCCGCTCGGCCAACGCGAGATACTCCCTGGCGTCCTTGACGAAAGTCTCGTAGAGCGTCGGATCACCGGGGTGGCGCAGAGCCTGATCGATCCCGCGCCCGGTCATCACATCGCCGCACAGCGAAACTGTCATCAGCGGAGAACTTCCCGCGGCAGCAGTTTGGTTGCAATCCTCGATCGTATGGGCATCGGTACGCATGTTGCCGCTCCGTACGAGGGCCTCGCCATTGCTGGCCGCGGAGAGCATGGCTATCCCGCTTCGACCGCTTGCTCGCACGCGATGCAGTAGGGCGTGTACGGCACGGCCTCGAGTCGTTCGCCGCTGATGGCCCCGCCGCACTGGACACACTTGCCAAAGGTTCCCTGGTCCAGGCGCTGCAGGGCGTCGACTACCTGACGTCGGATTTTCTCCTCGCTGCGTTCGAGCACCAATTCTTTCGTAGCGGCCTCGCTGACCTTCCGGTCGTGCTCTTCCGGCGGCACGTCGTCGGTGAGTACGACCTCAGACATCCGCTCAATCGATGACGCAAGCCGCTGGCGATCAGCCAGTAAACGAGTCCGAAATCGCTGCAGATCAGTGGAATTCATGGCATCACTCCTGGTGGGCGCATGTTGCACCGGCACGCCCGCGCCGGATAGCGTTTGCAAACCCCATACCACGGGCCTTTACGAGCGGAGGCACCAGCAAGTCGCTGACGGCCCGCCAAGACTGCCCCAGATTCGCACGCCCCTAGTGTGCAGTGTGCAGTTATGCGCTCTCCCTTGGGCCGCGCGATTTTTTGAACCCGAGGCAAGGTTCCCGCGTAGAAATGTTGGAAGGAGCGGCGAGCAAGCCCGCCTCCTGCTGGGACAGGCAGCGGCACTTTCCGTGATCGCAGCCAGCGGTTTGTGGAATTTGACGCGCGGCGGGTTTGACGGACGGGTCTCGGCGCCTGCCATGAGAGGCGGCGCCGGAAGTCCGGTTCGGAAGTCTCGTGAGGATGATGACCGAGCAGGTTCTGCCATGGGGCGACGCGACCGAGGCTTGTCGCAGACGCCGAGAACAAATCGCCGCCTTCCCCTCGGGCACCCGGTGCCCGAGGTTGTTTTGTTTCTTGCCGCAGGAGGCGCGGGCCAGAGCGGAAAGCGGTCTCCATGAAAGGTTCTGCTCGCGGGTCGAGGCGGCAGCACTCGTCGGACATCGGTAAACTGGGTCGGCTGCTGGGCGACCATGGCCGGGTGACTCGTCCGGCATCACCCGTCGGAGGCGCATTCGATGAAGCTGACTTCCACCGCGTTTTCCCCAGGAAGCCCGATTCCCGTTACGTACACCGGGGACGGCGAAGACCGGTCGCCGCCACTCGCCTGGGATGACGTCCCGCCCGCGACCAGCGAGTTCGTGCTGATCTGCGACGATCCGGACGCGCCGACGCCCTCCCCCTGGGTGCACTGGGTTCTGTATCGCATTCCGGCGAGCGCGCGTGAACTGCCCGCCGGGGCTGCCGACGCCGGCAAGTTGCCCGGCGTCGAAGGCAAGAACTCGTGGCGAACGGGCCAGACGCTCGGCTATCGGGGGCCCGCGCCTCCTCCGGGCCATGGTGTGCACCATTACCACTTTCGCCTCTACGCACTCGGCGCCTTTCTCACCTTGCCGCCGCGCATGGATAAGGAGGCGGTGCTCGCGGCCTGCCGCGGCCACATCCTCGCAGAGGCCGAACTCGTCGGGACTTACGAGCGGCTGTAGTGGACTCGCTCGTTGATTCTCCGCGCCTGGGCATCAGCCACCGTGGTGCCGCCGTCGGCATCTTTAGGCCGCGGCTTGTGGCCAGTCAGCAAGTCATCCTTCACACGATTTCGCTCCGCCAGTGCTGCTTGGCCGTCTGGGTCCGTTGTCGCCTTCCCGAAGAACTTGGTTTGCCCGCGGACCTTCTTCGCCCACCTGTCAGACTTGTGGCAGTAGAAGGGGAAATCCATGCGCGGTTTCTTCAGCAGCGCGGTAGAATTGGCCACGGCGTTAACTCCAGGCCTAGCGTTAGTGGGAATCATTTGACGCCCAGGGCGTTGCAGCCCCTGGGGCGACGTTTGTGGACACCAGCCTACCGGGCGTCAATACCCAAAATGAGGCCATGAGCCAATACAGGCTATCCAGGTAGAGAGCTGCGAATAATACCGATTTTTACCGAGCGGAATCGAAATCAACACGGCAGCGAGAACCGGCGGAACTCATAAATGGGCGTCGTCTATTTCAAGCGATTTCGGATGGAGTATGACCTGCGGAAACCGCTGTTTCCGCAGCCCGAGTTGCCGCCAGGATACCAGTTACTGGCCTGGGACGAACGCTTGCTCGATGCCCATGCGGAGACCAAGTACCGCTGCTTCCGGTGGGAGATGGACGCCAATGTATTCCCCTGCCTGGGGGATATGGATGGGTGTCGCCGACTGATGGCGGAGATTGTGCTGCGGGGAGCATTCGTACCGGAAGCGACGTGGCTCCTGGAGTATCGGGTCCCTGGTGAGCGGCGAGCCGAACGGTGCGGCACGATTCAGGGGGTCGCCGATGGCGACACCGGATCGATCCAGAATGTCGGCGTGACCCCGGAACATCGGGGCCTGGGTCTGGGCTCGGCCTTGCTCTGGCACTCGCTGGCCGGATTCAAGCGGGCAGGGATCGAGCGGGTGCACCTGGAGGTGACATCGGACAATACGGGCGCTTGCCGGCTGTATGAGCGACTCGGGTTTCAGTCGACCCGCGTCGTCTACAAGGCTTCGGAGGTTGCGTTCGCCGAGTGGTAGGGGTAGCTTCTCCTGTTTGCCCGAATTTGCCCCGAGAATCGCTCCGGCATTGCCGCCGAAGTGCCCCAGGATCGCAAGCGACCAGTGACTCAGAAAACCTTTTCGCATCAGTATTCGAACGGTCTCACGCTGGTTGCAGAGGAGATGGATTGGCTGGAATCGGCCGCCTTTGCCTTGTTCGTGCCGGCCGGATGCGCGTATGAACCGGCGGGGCAGCTCGGGCTGGGAAACCTGACCTGCGAGATGGCACAGCGCGGCGCCGGGAAGCGCGATAGCCGGGCGTTCCTGTCGGAGCTCGAGAACCTGGGAGCGGAGACGTCGGCGTCGGTTTCGATCGCCCATACGACGTTCGGCGGCTCGATGCCGGCGGAGAGCCTGCCGGCCGTATTGGAACTGTATGGCGATTTGATCCTGCGTCCGCACTTGCCCGAGGATCAACTGGAGGACGCGCGGCTGTCGGTGCTGCAGGAAGTCCGGGCCGTCGAGGACGACCTTGCGCAAAAGCTGATGCTTACCCTGCGGGGCAGGCACTATGCCGACCCCTGGGGACGAAGTCCGCAAGGTACCGAGGCGACCATCGAAGGTCTCAAGATGTCGGACGTCCGCCGCTGGCAGCAAGGATACGCGCCGGACGGAGCGATATTGACGGTAGCGGGAAAGATCGACTTTCCACAGCTGGTCGATCACGTAGACAAGGTGTTTGGCCAGTGGTCGGCAGGGCGGCCTGTGTTGCCCGCCGAAACGCCGCCCGCTCGCGGATACCAGCACTTGACCGTCGAATCGAGCCAAACGCACATCGGCATTGCCCTCGACGCGATTCCGTACGCACATCCCGATTACTTTCAGATTCGCGGTGCGGTGGGCGTGTTATCGGACGGGATGAGCTCGCGGCTGTTCACCGAAGTACGCGAGAAGCGGGGCCTCGTTTATACGGTCTACGCCTCGTGCCATTCGCTGCGCGATCGGGGCGCGATTGTGTCGTATGCCGGAACCACCGCCGAGCGTGCCCAAGAGACGCTCGATGTGCTGACGGCCGAGATTCGCAAGCTGTATGACGGGATCACCGCGGACGAAATCGACCGGCTGAAAGGGCGCATCAAGCGGGCTCTGATCATTCAGCAGGAGAGCAGCCCTTCGCGGGCCGGCTCGATCGGTCTCGACTGGTACTACCTCGGTCGGATTCGGCCACTAGCTGAGTTGAGCCGCTTAATCGACGAACTGTCGGCCGCGAGCATCAATGCCTATCTCAAAGCGCATCCGCCCGCGAACTTGACAGTCTGCACCGTCGGGCCTGAACCGCTCGTCTGGAAGCAATAGGCGACCTAAAGGCGGTCGGCAGGGGCAGCGGGCGGTTGGTGGCGGTTCCGGTTTTGGCCGAGCCCCGGCAGCACGGAGATCCCCAGCTTGTGCAGACTGGCAATGAGCACGCCCGAGAAGAAGACCTCGTCGAGATTGCCGATCCCGGGGATCACGTCGGGGCTGAACTCAAAAAAGCCGGCACCAATATTCGACAGGTAGAGGCACGACACGACAACGCCGGCGACGGCGACAAGTTTGCCGGCTAGAGTCGAGCGAACCGAAGTCGAGTCGGCGGAGGCCTCGGTCATGTGAACCAGCGCATGAGCGATGAGGGGCTGTACTAGCTTCATGCTAGTTGATTCGCTGGCGGCTGGGCAATCTTGGATTGTCCGCCGTGGGAGGCGCGAACACGCAATTCGCGGCGGCTGGGGGGCCATCGCTACACGTGCTACCCTGCCAAGCGAGCGCCGATCGTGGCAGCTTCCATGATCTTCTGCTCGGTTGCCTCGGCCCGCGAGAATGACGCCGTCAGCCGGCCTTCGGAGAGGACCAGAATCCGGTCGCAATTGGTCAAGAGTTCTGGCAGCTCGCTGCTCGTCATGATGACGCCGATTCCGCCGGTTCCTGCCGGGCTCAGACCCGCTTCGTCGCGCACCAGTCCATCGATCAGGCGATAGAGCTCGGCCTTGGCACCCACGTCGACTCCTCGGGTGGGGTCGTCCAGCAAGAGGACCTGCGGCCTTGTTTGCAGCCAACGGCCGATGATGCATTTCTGCTGGTTGCCGCCGCTCAGACTGGTGATCGCCGCCGAGAGGCCCGCCGTTTTTACCGCCAATCGGTTGACGGTTTCGGCGGCCGCACGCCACTCGCTCGCCCGGCTGATGAAACCCGCTGCGCCCGTTTGATCGAGCGTGCAAATCGAGACGTTCTCGCCCACATTCATCGCGGCAAAAAGCCCCAGCCGTTTGCGATCCTCCGTCACCAGCGCGATGCCCGCCCGGCACGCCTCACGCGGGTGGCGGAAGTTAACCGTCTGGCCAAGCAATTCGATCCGCCCGGTGGGGCGCTCGGTCGTCGCGCCAAACAGGCACTCGAGCAGTTCGGTGCGGCCGGCTCCCATGAGCCCGGCGATTCCCAGGACTTCGCCCCGCCGGAGCTCCAGTGAGACATCCTTCAGCCGCCATCCACGGGCGTGCCCCGGCCAGGGGAGCGAGAGGTTTTCCACCCGCAGCAGGACTTCGCCCGGCTGACGCGCGGTGCCGAAATTGACTGCCTCAATCTCGCGGCCGACCATCAGGTGCGTAATTTCGCGGGCGGTGGTGGCCTTGGTGTCGAGCGTCTTCACCCAGCGGCCGTCGCGAAGGACCGTGATGCGATCAGAAAGGTGGAACACTTCGTCCATCTTGTGCGAGATGTAGAGGATCGTGACGCCCCGCTTGCGGAGCCGCTCGATCACCCGATAAAGCCGGCTCACCTCTGATTCGGTCAGGGCACTCGTCGGCTCATCCATAATCAGGATGTCACTCTGCAGCGACAGCGCCTTGGCGATTTCGATGAGCTGTTGATCGCCGACCCGCAGGCTCCCAGCCAGCGCCCGAGGCGAGACATCGCACTCCAGCTCGCGGAGCAGGCGGCCGGCGGCTTCTTCCATGGCCCGGTCGTCGCGAAAGCCGAGCCAGCCGCGGATCTCGCGGCCCAGGAAGATATTGGCAGCTGCCGAAAGCTGCTCAACGAGGTTCAGCTCCTGATGGATGATCGAGACGCCGGCCGCTTCGGCGTCGCGCGTGCCCGCGAAACGAATAGGTTTGCCCGCCAGGAGCAACTCGCCTTCATAGTCGGTGAGGACCCCCGAGAGAATCTTCATCAGCGTACTTTTGCCCGCTCCGTTCTCGCCGCAGATGGCGTGCAGCTCCCCGGCCTCGACATCGATCGTCACCTCCGACAGGGCCTGTACGCCGGGAAAGGCCTTGGAGATGCCGCGGATCGAGATGATTGGGTGTTTGTCGGTCATGCCTGTCCCCACCGCACTTAACAGACGAGATCGTTCGCCCCCAAACTACGATTCGCCGAGTCAAGCACCGCGTCGGCGTTTCACCTCGATCAGCTTGATCGCACTCAGGGCAATCAGCGCCGCGAATCCTACCGCAGCGCCGAACACATACAGCCAACCCTTCAGAGAATCGACGTTGGCTCCGCTCATCATGGCCAGCAGTCCCGCTGCAAGCGCCAGGGTGGGAATGGCGGCGATGCCTCGGGTTCCGGCAAAGAACTCGCCGCCGTTTCGCACGAGCTGCCGCACTTGCGTCAAGGTCACGGCCAAGGCCACCACGATGCCGACGATCATCCCCTCATAGACGTCAGCATTCGACTTGATGAGCTTGGCCACGGCGTCAATCACTAGCCGCAGGAAGAGCGTTCCCAACACAGTACCGGTCACGGTGCCGATGCCGCCCTGCAAACTGCATCCGCCCACGACCGCCGCCGCAATGGCGTTGAGCTCATAACCCCGGGCCAGATTCACCGGCTGAGCCACGCTGCCGTCGGCCATTGCGAATATTCCCGCGATGGAGGCGGTGACTGCGCCGAAGCAATAGGCGAACCACTTGATGTTCTCGGTCCGAATGCCTGAAAGCCGCGCCGCCTGCTCGTTGCCGCCGAGAGCATAAATGTGCCGACCGAGCACCGTGCGGCTAAGGATGATCCAGGTAAACACCGCCAGCACCAGAAACACGCCCGTCGAAATCCAGACATTGTGCTGTTTGAGCCACAGGAAGAACGGCGCGTTGACGTTGATCTGATTGGCCGAATTGCCCCACTCCTGCTTGGTCACAAACTCGCACATCGCCCGGGCGAAACTGCGCAGGCCTACGAGGGTGGCCAGCGTGGCTACGAATGGCGGAAGTTTGATCGCCGTCACCAGCCATGTGTGCAGCGTACCGACCAAAAAGCCGGCCAGGACCCCGGCGCTGATGCCGCATATAACGCCGAGCGAACCCACGGTCGCCAGACGCTTATCACCCTCTTCGGCAAAGAGCACCATCACCAAGGCGCACGTCGTTGCGCTAAAGGCGACCATCGACCCCGATGAGAGATCGATTCCGCCGGCGATGATCACCACCGCCGCTCCCAGGGCCATGATTCCCAGAAGCGACGTATTTCGGAGGATGATGATCGCGCTTTCGTTAAACTTCGTGAAGTACGTGTGATTGCCGTCCGCCAAGCCCGTCAGCCCAAATACGAGGCCGATTGCCAGGAGGAGCGCCAGCTCGTGAAAGGGAATCGCCCACCGCGGGCCGGAAGCGGGAGTTGGGCTCATGAGCTCGTCAGGTTGTACTTCTTCAGCCAGTCTTGAAACGCGGGCAGTTCCATGAACTCGACGACCTTCGCATCGAACTGATTGGCCTTCACTGGTGAGTCGCTGTTAGGCACCACGACGCGCAATCCCGTGGTAAAGATGTCGCCGTCCGGCTGATCCTTGTTCGGGAACATCTCGTCGATCGTCCCCTGGTCGCCCGTGATCATCGCCTTCATCAGACGGCAGGTCTGCACACCCATATCGAACGGATTCTGCACGACCATGACGTCGATCTTCCCCTGGTCCATAGCGGCAATCGCAAGGTCCTGGGCGTCGAACGTTGCGACGACGAACTTGTCGCGATTACCGGCTTCGGAAAGCACGTCGGCGATAGCGGGTGCGTTATAGGCCCAGATGCCGACGAGTGCGACGAGGTCGGGATGGTTGGCCAGTGCGTTGCGCACGTTGTCGCGCGCCTTGGCCAAGTCCATCTGGTCCGAGTCGCGGGTCTTCTCGGTGAACGCCTCGCCCACAGCCTGCTTAAAGCCGTCCATCCGCTGGCTGGCGTTGTGGTTGTTGGTGAATCCGGCGAACTGCGCATAACCACCGCTCGAGACTCCTTTGGCCTCCAAGAGCGTCTTGGCCGCGGCGCCCAGCGTCTGGCCGCCGACGATATTGTCGGTGCCGATGTAGAACGACCGCGCATTGCGGAACAACTGGCGGTCAAGATCGCCATCGACCGTGATGATCTTGACCCCCTTCGCCTGCAAGTTCTTGAGTTCGTCGACGATCGCCTGGTTGTCCGCCTCGACGGCGGAGATCGCGACTCCTGCCACATCGTCCTGCGTCGCATACTGCCGCAGACGCTCGATTTGCCCTTGCACTCCGTCCGAATTGCGGTCCATGACCGCGCGTAGCCCTGCCGCCGCCAAGTCGTGCGTCACATTCCCTTCCTTTAGCCCTGCTTCGCAGGTGGTCCAAAACGGATCGTCACCGTTGGTCAAGAAGATGATCCGCTTCTGGCCCGGGGCCTGATTGCCGCCCGTCGTGGCGTCGCCGCCTCCGCCACCGCCCGAACAGCCGGACAGGAGAAGGCACGCACAACTGACCGCACACCACAACAGGTGCGTGAGGCGAGGCATGGGAGAGGCTCCGCGGGAGAAGAGATTGGAGAAACCGGCGTCGATTCCAGCTATGAAATTCCCGCGAGCCATCCGGCGCGGGAAATTTCTGCGCTCGATCAGCTATCTGTCGACGTGCTGTCGCCGCTCGCACCGTCGGCGGGAGCTGCTTCGGGCGTCGGCGGGGGAGCGGGAGCCGGCGCAGGGGCCGATTCACCACATCCCGATACCACGAGCAGCACAGCCGTCATCAGCGAAAGGGCCAACATGCGACGCATCATCAGATCAGTCTCCTGAAAAATCGTTCGGGGGCGAAACCGGGAATTCTAATTGCCAAGATGCCCCGTCGCAAGGATGTGCGGAATCGTGTGTGCACGGCAAATAGTGGGTCGATTCGGCCTGCCGCTACCTATTCTCGTGGCTACAGGTACGGCAGAAACAATCGACAGACTCCATCCCGCAACCGCATCCACAGTGGTCGGCTGTCGACATCGGCTAGCGTGAGTTCCTTCCCCTGGGTTCGCTTGCGGTGGGCGATGCTGGCCAGTTGGCTGGCCAGATCCCGGTCATAACACTCGACGTTGAACTCGAAATTGAGCCGCAAGCTCCGGGGATCCCAGTTGGCCGAACCGATCAACGACCAGAGGCCGTCGACAATCATCAACTTCGTATGGTCAAACGGCTGGGCGCTCAAGAAGACTCGGCAGCCGCGGTCGAGGACTTGCCAGAGCTGGGCGGTGCTGGCCCACTGCACGAGGGCCAGGTTTCCCTCCTGCGGCAAGATGATGTGCACGGCAATTCCGCGCATCGCGGCCACATTGAGGGCCGTGATCATCGGCTGTTCCGGCAGGAAGTAGGGAGTAACGATTGTCACCGAGCGGCGGGCGCAGGCGATCGCCCCCATCATCGCGAAACGGATCCGGTCGTGGACCACATCGGGACCATCGGCAATTCCGCGGCAGAGCGAATGCCCCGCCGAGGTGACTTCTGGCTCCCAGGCTGGCCCATCGAGCACCTCGCCCGTCGAGAACTCCCAGTCTTCCTCAAACGTCTTGAGCAGATGGGCCACCACCGGTCCCGTGAGGCGAAAGTGCGTGTCCTCGACCGGGTACTTGTACCCCGGTTCGCACAAGTGTCCGCGGCGGATGTTGGTGCCGCCGGTAAAACCGGTCTGCCCGTCAACAACCAGGATTTTGCGGTGGTTCCGCAGGTTGGTGTAGTGCAGCTTGCCGGGAATCAGCGTGGGGAGGAACGTTGAAAAGCGGACGCCCGCATTGCGGAGAACGTGCTTGATCGTCGGCCAGGTATACCGGGTTCCCACGTCGTCAATCAGCACTCGGACCTCGCAGCCGCGAGCCTGCGCTCGGGCGAGCGCCTCGACAAACCGCAGGCCGAGGGCGTCGTTGTCGAAGATGTACGTTTGCAGGCCAACGCTTCGCTCGGCGGAGTCGATGGCGGCCAACATTGCGTCATACGTCGCCTTACCGCCCAAGAGCGGTTCGACCCGGTTCCCATCGAGCAGCGGCAAATCGTTAAGCCGCCCGACATAGTTCATCAATGAAATGAGGTGTTCGCCACCATCACCTAGTATTTGCTGCGCGACATCTGAGGGGACTGGCCGCAGGTGGCGGGCGACGTTGCGATTGGGAACATGTTTCTTCAGGGCTGCCGCTTTGCGCCGGATCCGATTGATCCCAAACATCACATAGAGAATGCTCCCCACAATGGGCGTCAGCCAAATGATGCCGATCCAGCCGATGGCAGCCCGCGGGTCGCGCTTCGTCAGGACAACATGCCCCGAGGAGAACAGCGTCAGCCCCAGGTGGATCGTTCCCAGCACCCAGGGCCAGATCGTGGACAAGAACCAATCGACGTAGTCACCCATGCCAGCATTTGCTCCTGGCCACATCGTGGCGTGCGTAACGCCAGTTTGCCAGAGCTAGCAGCGAACGGAATCACTCGCGCGGGCAAGATGGGGGCCTAAGCAGCGAATACCGACTACCGCTTGGGTAATCCGAGCAACGAGGATTGTGCCCGCATATGACCTGACATTTGATGCTGGCAGCTAGCAATCTCATTTGGAGCGAACCATGGGGCATCCCGAACAAAACTCGTCGTCAGGCAGCAATGCTAGTCTCGTCATCCTGATTGCCCTGGTGGTCCTGGCGGTGCCGTGCCTCGGCGGGCTCTTTCTGGCTGGCTTGGGCTTCTTTTGGGTGAGTGCGTCGCAGCCCCCGGCGGGCGTCAGGCAGGCAGCCCCCGTTCAAGTTGCTACGGAGTTGATGGTCGAGCCAGAGCCCGGGCAGCTACCGGAAATGTCGACCGAGCCCGCATCCGAACTGCCCTCCCAGACGGATACGGAAAGAGCCATCGAGCAAGCGAATGTCGAAGGCGTGGGGCCGAAAGCCACCGCGCCAGCAGGCGCTCCAGCCGCGTCGCTCGAGTAGAGGAGCCAGGGGCGACAAGGCCTCGACGTTGCAACCTGGCTGCGGACCGTCGTCGGATGCAAGGTATGCGTCGCCGCGGTGATTTTTGCGATGAAGCCGGCTCCCAGCTTCGCCTTTTCAGCCGTGGCCGCGCATGGTAAGTTGGGGGATTCCAAACCAACGTACCGCGGCAGGCTGCGCAGGCCTGCCCGATCGATCGCGGAGGAGTTCGACTCATGGCCAAGCCACATCGCGGACATACCAAAGCCAACCATGGCAAGCGCCCCGCCAACGCCAAAGCGCGTAAAGCCAAGCGCCGCAAGGTTCGAACGTAGCGTCCGGGCATGCCGGAATTGCCGAGTACAGGCAACCTGCGGCGTGCAAGCGCGGCCCTTACCGCTCTCTTCCCGTCCGTTTTAACGAGCACCATTCGCCCAGAGTGCCCAGGCAAGGGATCGTTTCGTGGCCGAAAACAAGTTCCTGGTGGATCTGTCGGAAGTCGATTTCGATCGGCCCATCGCCACGCTGGAAGAGATCCGCAAGTACAACCCGCAGCGCTTCGAAATGGAGCAGCTCACGGCTGTCGTGTACGCCAACGAGGCCGACTACTCGTGCGTCGGCTATCGCGACACGACCGATCAGGACTTCTGGGTGCGGGGGCATATGCCGGGCATGCCGCTGATGCCGGGCGTGGTGATGCTGGAGGCCATCGCGCAGCTCTGCAGCTTCGTCACGCAGAAGTATGACCTGCTCGGCGCCGAGATGGTCGGATTCGGCGGCCTCGAAGATGTCCGCTTTCGCGACCCAGTGCTCCCTGGCGACCGCTTGATTGTGATGTGCAGGCTGGAGAAGGTTCGTCGCGGACGCATCATTGTTTGTCAGTTTCAGGGAGTCGCGCGGGATCGCGTGGTGGTCGAAGGAACGCTGAAGGGCATTCCCATCCCTGTCGATGCCCTGCAGAAACTGATTGCCGAGCGCAAGGCGTCCGCCTCGTAGGGCGCACTCGCGCGAAACGCACATGGCTCGCCGCGCTCTTCGCAAACTCGATCCGGCCCTCGACCTGTCGCGCCATTATCGCGACGTGGAGGATCTGCCGCGCCCCTTTTCGCAGCTCCAGTTCTTTCCGCGTGAACAACCGCTGGAAGTGGAGGTTGGGAGCGGCAAAGGATTGTTTCTGGCGGGGGCGGTGCGCTCGCGCCCGGATCATAATTTTCTGGGGATCGAGGTCGCCCGTAAATACGCCCGCTATGCGGCAGCGCGGCTGGCGCGCCTGTCGGTCGAGAACGGCGTTATGTTTGGCGGCGATGCGCTCGCCCTCTTTCGCGACTGGTTTCCGGATGCGAGTCTGGCGGCGGTGCACGTCTACTTCCCCGATCCGTGGTGGAAGAAACGCCACAAGAAGCGGCGCGTGCTGAACGAGGCCTTCCTGCGAGATTGCCATCGCGTGTTAATGGTAGGTGGAATTCTGCATTTCTGGACCGACGTCGAAGAGTACTATCATTCGACGCTCGACTTGATTGCGGCCACCGTGCCGCTATCCGGCCCCTGGCCCGTGACAGAGCGGCCTGCCGAGCACGATCTCGACTATCGCACGCATTTTGAGCGGCGAACGCGCAAGAACAGTCAGCCCGTCTTTCGCGCCGAGTTTCGCCGCGAGGCGTGAGTTCGCCGGCCCCTGAAGCCTGTTGGTTGCCCCCCGCGGGGCGGAAGCGTAGATTGCGCTTAGGGTTTCGCTGGCCGCACACACGTAGGGAGGGTCGGGACGATGTACGCATCTCGCCGTGGATTTTTGCAGACGACTGCCGCGCTTTCGGCCGCCGCCGGATTCTCGCAGCTCGATTTCCTCGGAAAACTTCCCCGTGTCTCGGCTGCTGAGGCCGCGCCTGATCCGAAGATGGTGCAGATGTCTCCGGACATTGAACCACTGGTGCGCGTCATTGAAGAGACCGATCGCAACAAACTGCTGGAGGCGATTGCCGAGCGGATTCGCGGCGGAACCAGCTATCGCGAAGTGGTCGCGGCTCTGCTGCTCGCGGGAGTGCGCAATATCCAGCCGCGGCCCAGCGTGGGATTCAAGTTTCATGCCGTGCTCGTCGTGAATTCGGCACACCTCGCTAGCATCGCCTCGCCCGACGAGCACCGCTGGCTGCCGATCTTTTGGGCCCTCGATTCGTTCAAGTCGTCGCAGGCTCGCGATGTCGAGGAGGGCAACTGGACCATGGGCCCGGTGGATGAGGCCCGCGTGCCGCCGGCCCACCGCGCCCGGCAAGACTGGATCGAAGCGATGGACCAGTGGGACGAGGCGAAGGCGGACGCGGCGACCGCGGCCCTCGCCCGCAGCGCCGGTTCGAACGAACTCTTTGATCTCTACGCCCGCTACGGTGCCCGCGACTTCCGCTCGATCGGGCACAAGGCGATCTATGTCGCCAACGCATGGCGCACGCTGAACTGCGTCGGCTGGCAATATGCCGAGCCAGTGCTGCGGTCGCTCACCTACGCCCTGCTCAACCACGAGAATCAGGGGAATCCCGCGCAGAATGACTTTGAAGCCGATCGGCCCGGCCGCGAAAACGTCGCCCGCGCGAAGCAGTTCCGCGACGATTGGCGCGGCGGTCCGCTCGACGAGCAGGCGACGCGCGATATCCTGTCGACCATTTATGGCGGCAGCACCGAGGACCTCTGCAATCAGGTGGTCGAAGTGATCAACCGCGGCGTCAATCCGCAGTCCGTCTGGGATGCGCTCCTGGTCGGTTCCGGCGAACTGCTGATGCGTCAGCCGGGCATCGTGGGTCTGCACACGCTGACGACGAGCAACGCCATGCGGTATGCCTTTGCAACGTGCGGCGACGACGAAACGCGCAAGATGCTCCTCCTGCAGAATGCGGCATTTCTGCCGATGTTCCGCGCGGGGATGAATGGCCGCGGGCGCGTGGGTGAGCAGCGAATCACTGCGCTCGAACCGGCCGAGATTCCTGCCGACAACGAGGCAGCCCTCGGAGCCATCTTCGAGTCGATCAGCGGCGACCGGATGCAGGCGGCCCAAAAAACGCTGGCGTATGCCCGGGCCAACCCAGAGCCGCACGACTTCATGACAAAGGCTCGCACGCTGATTTTCCTGAAAGGGCGCGACTCGCACGATTACAAGTTCAGCTCGGCGGTACTCGAAGACTATCTGAACGTCTCGCCGGCCTGGCGCGATCGGTTCCTGGCGACGAGCGTCTTCAACCT
>JALORD010000298.1 GCA_025459145.1 Pirellulaceae bacterium
AGGAGCAGAATTAGCGCGGCGCCGGGCAGCAACATCGCGAGGCCGAACAGGAGGGCAAACGCCAAGCCGTACAGCTCGTGCGTCAGCATGACGAACGTTACGAACACGAGGATCGAGACGGCGGCCATCGCCAGCAGGATCGATATCGCCACACCCCAAGGTGCACCCGAGATCCCCTCGCTGACATAAAGATTGGTGCGATCTTTGCCCAGATCATCCGCAATTGGCGCGCGACAACGCGGCGGAGCTTCTCGCGCGAGACTTCCGCCGAGGGACTCGTCGCCGCCTCGTCAGTCAGCAATTTGGGACTCTGATAGGGATTCCTCGACACCGCAGCAATCGCAACGAGTCCCGCAGCGGATGTCGAACAGCGAGACTTCGGATGTTCACCGCTGATGGGGTGCGGAGGATACGCCCGCCGCATACACAATAGCCGTTGCGCTCGGCTCATTCCGCCACAAAACAGCACATTGAGCGGTACGACAGTGTCAGCCTTCGCGAGCGCGGCGGCGGCGGGCCGTCGAGGTCGGGGTAGACGTCGTAGGGGGGGGCAGCGGCCGTGTCGAACAAGAGCCGCCAGCGGGTTCCCTTGGCGAGCGGCGGGAGGATGAACTCGCGCGATTCGCTCGTGGCGTTTACTAAGAGGAGCACGTCGCGAGCCTTCCCATCGGGATCGTGTTCGCCTTCGACCTTCTTCAAGAGTGCGATGAGCGTCGAATCGTCGCCGTGCCAGTCGACCGCGGTTCCCAGGGCGCTGAACCAGCTCACGTCGGGCAAATCGCCGTCGAATTTCGGTTTGCCCGTCAGGAAGTGGTCGCGGCGGACTGTCGGCTGCTCGCGGCGGAATTTGACGAGGGCCGACGTGAACCGAACGAGCGATTCGTTCTGTTTGGCCAGGTCCCAGTTGAACCAACTCAACTCGTTGTCCTGGCAGTAGGCGTTGTTGTTTCCCTTTTGCGTGCGGCGGCACTCGTCTCCCATCACCATCATCGGCACCCCCTGGCTGAGCATCAGGGTGGCCAGGAAATTCTTCATCTGCCGGACGCGGAGGCTTTCGATTTCGGGCCGTTTGGTCGGACCTTCGACACCGTAGTTGTCGCTGCAGTTGTGGTTGTCGCCGTCGCGGTTGTCTTCGCCGTTGGCGTCGTTGTGCTTGTCCTTGTACGAGACAAGGTCATTCATTGTGAAGCCGTCGTGCGACGTGATGAAATTGATCGAGCAGTACGGCGGCCGCCCGGAATGTTCATACAGATCGCTCGAACCCGCCAGCCGGGTGACGAACGCGCCGAGCAGCCCCTTGTCGCCGCGCCAGAACCTGCGCATGTCGTCGCGATAGCGGCCGTTCCACTCGCCCCACCGCTGGTCGCCGAAGCTGCCGACCTGGTACGCGCCGGCGGCGTCCCACGCCTCGGCAATGATTTTCGTATCAGCCAGGAGCGGATCCTCGGCGATCATCTCAATCAGCGGCGGATTGGGGACGAGATGACCCTGCCGGTCGCGGCTGAGGATCGACGCGAGGTCGAACCGGAACCCGTCGACGTGGTAATTGTGCACCCAGTGCCGGAGGCAGTTGAAGATCATCTCGCGGACGACCGGGTGATTGCCGTTCACCGTGTTGCCGCACCCCGAGAAGTTCATGTAATGGCTGCCGCCATTGCCCAGCATGTAGTAGACGCGGTTCTCGAGTCCCTTGAATGACAGGACTGGCCCCAGTTCGTTCCCTTCGCAAGTGTGGTTGAACACGACGTCGAGAATCACTTCGATTCCCGCGGCGTGCAGCGCCTTGACCATCTGCTTAAACTCGATCACTTGCGAACCGGGCTCTTTGCCGACCGAGTAGCCTCGGTGCGGCGAGAAGAACGCCAGCGGATCGTAGCCCCAGTAGTTCGGCCGCTCGAGCTTGGCCCCGAAGATGCCGTTCGTCGGAAACTCGTGGACCGGCATCAACTCGACGGCGGTAATTCCGAGCGACTTCAGGTACGGAATCTTTTCGATCAGACCGAGGTACGTCCCCGGATGTTTCACTTTCGCGGTCTTGTCCTTCGTAAAGCCACGGACGTGCGTCTCATAGATGATTGTTTCGCTCACATCGCGGCGGACATGGCGATCTCCCTCCCAGTCGAAGTAGTCGTCGACGACTACGCACTTGGGAGGCCGGACGATGCCGTCGGTCGACGGCTGAAACTCGCCAGCCAGGGCTTTGGCGTAGGGATCGATTAGGCGGGCCTGGCTATTGAAGTATTGCCCCGTGGCGGGATCGTGCGGACCTTCGGCCTGGAAGTGGTAGAGCGCACCGGCTCCAAGGCCGGGAACGAAGATACTCCAGATATCCCCCCAGCGGTCGCTATCGCGCTGGAATTCGATCACTTCTTCCGGTTCGGCATCGCTGACCTTGTCGTAGAGGAGGACCCGCATCGCGGTGGCGCTGCGGCTGAATACGACAAACTGGACGCCATTCTCGTGAAGAATGGCGCCATACGGCAGCATGTGCGTGAACTGGAGCTTCGGATGGACGTGTCGCATGAGCATGGTGCGGCCTCAACGACGAGCGGGAGGGCGGCGTATCGACCTGGGACCGTGCCGGCTGGCAGCTTGCCGACATTCGACCAACAGGGGCACCATGCTTGGATGCGCTGACTTGGCGGGGGGAACACGTGTAGAACGTGCGAGCATTTTGCTCTCCCCCGAAGGTGGCGCATCCAAGCGCACGGTGACCCGCCTGGTAAACCAAGGTCACGACGCCGAAAACGTACCACTCACTTGCCGTTGAGGCGGGTGGGCAGCCCAATATAGCTCAGAAAATATGCAGTTCTGGGCGCCGTAACACCGGTCGCCGAAAGTTTTTCTAGCAGCCGAAGCTTGCGGCTCGGGTAAGTTGTGTCGACAGAAAAATTGGCACCGCGCATGGGGTGGCAGAATCCGCTAATGAGGAAATTTGGGCGGTATAGTGACACGATGCATAAATGCGCAAATAAGTATTGGCAAGCCCCTTCGAAGATCGATTGCCTTACTCCTCGACCGCACCACCGCTCGCCAAGGTACAAGATGATCCACGCAGGGCTGTGCAAATTCGGGCGCTTGTGCGGAAAATGTGCGTTCCGCCCAAGCATCGCGGCACAGCCAGCCGTCGGCCGGACGCTTAAATCTATAGAAATTCGTCAAAAGCCGGGCTCAGCGTCGAATCTAGGTGCGCGGTGCGGGAGTTGCTAATCTAGCTATTACGCGGACGACTGTCGCCTTAGAAAAATGTCAGGAGTTGGCGTTTGGTCGCTCGTGCCTCGCAAACAGAGGGAAACAACCATGCTCAGGACAATGCTGGTCGGACTGAATGGCACTTCGTACAGCAACACCGCGGTGGAGGTGGCCTTGGCGTGGGCGCAGCGGCATCAATCGAAACTGCTGGGTCTCGGGATAGTCGACACGCCGCATCTGCTGGCAGCCGAGGCAGTTCCCGTCGGCGGAGGAGCATTTAAAGTCGAACGGGACGAGATCGTCCTGAAGAACGAAGAGCAGCGGCTCAGCGAAGTGCTGGCGAAGTTCGCGGAACGAGCAGCCGCGGCGGGCGTGGCACATCATACCTGGCAACTGCAGGGCGATCCGGCAGAACTTCTTGTGCGCGAGGCCCAGCGGGCCGATTTGCTCGTGATGGGGCGAAGCTTCGTGCCCTATGAGTTCGGGCAATCGCCGACGAACGTTTTGCAAGAGGTGCTGCGGCACACGTCGCGGCCGGTGCTCTGCGCTCCTGCGCCGGCGGAAGAGAACGCGGCCGCCCTGATCGCCTACGACGGCTCGGCTCCTGCAGCGAAGGCGCTGCAGATGTTTGAGAACTTGGGGCTCGCGGCAGGTCGGCTGGTTCACTTGCTCACGATTGCTCGCGACAACAGCGATCGCTATCCGGCCGAACTCGCTGCCGAGTATCTGAAGTCGCGCGGCCACGAGGTCCAGGTGCATATCGAAACGTCGCATGCCGCTCCGGCGACGGTCATCCTGGGCGAAGCCAAGCGGCTGCACGCGGGAGTGATCGTCATGGGCGCGTTTGGCCAATCGCGGATTCGCGAGTTCTTCTTCGGCTCGCTGACGAAGACCGTCCTCCGGGATAGCAAGGTACCGCTGTTCTTGTACCATTAGCGGCACGCTCACCCGGAGGAAGCCGCGCACATGACAGGACCCCTACTGCAGTTTTTCGTGTGCGCGGCGGTGATTGTCGTCGCCGGTTCGTTCCTGTCGAAGTTTGCCGACGCCATCGCCGAGCTCACAGGCCTCGGTCGGCTGGTAATCGGCAGCGTGTTGCTGGCCGGGGCGACGTCGCTGCCGGAGCTGACCGTTGACGTCTCGGCCGTACGCCAGGGAAATCCTGATCTGGCCGTCGGCGACCTTCTAGGCAGCAGCCTGATTAACATGCTGATCCTGGCGATCCTGGATCTCGTGACCCAATCCCGCGGCAAAATGCTCTCGCGGCAGTCGGCAGCCCACGCCTTGTCGGGCTCAGTCGCCGCGGCCCTGACGGCGGTCGTGGGAATCGGCCTGCTGACGGGCGAGCGTTTTGCTGCGTATGCGATCCTGAACATCAGCCCGCTCATCATCGTTCTGGTGTTTGCCTACGTCCTGGGCGTGCGACTAGTGTACCTCGACCAGCGAATCGCCATTCGTACGGCGGCCGAGACAGGGGTCGAAGAGCCGCCGCTTCCCGCCGGGATGACGCTCGGCAAGGCGGGACTGGGTTTCGCCGCCTGCGCGCTCGTGATCTTGGTGGCGGGGCCGTACTTGGCCAGTGCGGCTGACGACTTGGCGGTGCAGTTCAAACTTGGCAAGTCGTTTGTGGGGACGACGCTCGTCGCGCTTTCCACATCGCTGCCCGAGTTGGTGTCGATGATCGCGGCGCTGCGAATCGGCGCGACCGACCTGGCGATCGGCAACGTCTTCGGCAGCAACGCGTTCAACATGATTCTGTTCGCACCGCTCGACCTCGTGCACACCGGCTCGCTGTTCGCCGACATCGACGGATCGCAGCATGCCATTACCTGCATCGCCGCCATCCTGGCCATGCTCGTCGCCGTGATGGGGCAGCTCTACCAGGTCGAATCCCGCACCCGCCTGATCGACCCCGACGCTTGGCTCGTGATTGCGATCGTTGTGGGGGGCCTGGCGCTGAGTTATCAAGCGCATTAGCTATTTGATCGCCGATTCGTTGCAACTTGTTCAGTAGATTCACACGATCGTTCGCCTAAGTCCAAAGCAACGATGGCAGCCGTTGATTCGACGCCGCTGATTCTCTTTCCAGGGCTCGCTGCCGATGCCAACGTCTTCGCTCCTCAAAAGATCGCCTTCCCGCAACTGGTCGTCCCCGAGTGGCCGCTGCCGTTGCCCAGCGAAAGTCTCGATTCCTACTGCGACCGTCTTGCCGAGGAGTTGCGATCGCACGGTGACGCCGTCATCGGCGGCGCATCGTTTGGCGGAATCATCGCGCTGCACGTTGCGCGGCGCCTGAGGCCGCGGGCCGTGCTGCTCATCGGCAGCCTTCGATCGGCGTCCGAACATCCTCGCGTGACGAGGCTTTGTCGGCCCTTGAAGCCGTTAGTTCCTTGGATACCTGTTCGATTTTTGCAGCTTTGCTGCGTCCCGCTGACGTCGAAGCTCGCTCGGCGCAATTTTCCCCATCTGGGCGGTCTCGCCCGGCAGTTCCATTCCGCCGACCCGACCGTATTCAAATGGTCGATTGCGCGAATCCTCGACTGGAATTCGACGCCAGCGGTCGACTGCCCCGTTTTTCGGATTCACGGCGATCGAGACTTCGTATTGCCGATTCGCGGCATGAAGCCGGACACCGTTGTTCGCGGCGGCGGCCACGTCATTTCGTTGACTCATCCATCCGAAGTCAACGAATTCATTCGGTCGGCGATTCACCAAACGGCGGGGTAATCATGCCGACGAACGGCGCCACGTAATTCCGAAAGACGAACCGCCTGTTGCGGCTCGTGTTTGGGATTCGATCTCCGTACAAGTTGCTTCCATCAAGAAATCAACTTGCTGCCGACAAGGTATGCAAACCGTCAAGTACCCTGCTTCGCCTTGCCCAGCTTCCCACGACTCTTCGCAAGTTGTTACGGGAATCTATGACAAATCATTAGCGGCCGTTTTGCAAACGGGACACGGCGTTACTTGGTCCGCGTACTCCTCTTTCAGCATGCTGAGAACCGTCGGCCAATGGGCTTCATACCCTTCTGCCAGGCTCCTCTCGATATACTCCCACGGGAATTGTTCGAATGTCTTCATTTTACTCGTCTACTCCCCAATCACCTTCACCAGCACCCGCTTGCGGCGGAGGCCGTCGAACTCGTAGTAGAAGATGTGTTCCCAGGGGCCCAGATGCAGCTGGCCGCCGGTGATGGCGACGACCACTTCGCGTCCCATCACTTGCCGCTTCAGGTGCGCGTCGGCGTTGTCTTCGCCCGTCCGGTTGTGCCGGTA
>JALORD010000299.1 GCA_025459145.1 Pirellulaceae bacterium
GGCTGCTGCCCGGCTTGTTGGGCATACGCGTTGGGCGCTGGAATCTGCGGCGCGATGGTCTGCGGCGGGCCGAGGCCGGTCGTCTGATCGCCGAGGCTCGAGGTGTAGCGATTTCCACCGCGGGCTCCGAACTGTGAACCAGTTGCGGCCGCGCCCGAGTAGTCCGGTGTGCTGACGAGGGGCGGGGCCGTGCCGCCGGCGCCATACATGGGCTCCGCGGCGATGCCGGCATTGGCGCCGGCGAGATTGCCGGCAGCGGCCGGCGGAGTGACGGGAATCTTCGGAAGTTCATGCTTCCCGGCAAGCACGATGAAGCGGTCGATTCGTCCGGCCGCCGGATCGATGGGGGCATGGATTTCGTCCCCCGCGGCGAGCGACTGGAGCAAAATTGGATCGAGCTGCATGTAGTAGACGAGCTTGCCCACTTCATCGGGCTGCCAGCCGTAGGTGACGTTGTAATTGAGTTCTGGTTTGGTCTTCGCGGGCCAGACGATCGTGTCGAGCGAACCGGGAGTGGGACGGGCCAGATCGCTCGTGGCATAACGTCCGCCGGAAACGAGCAGCCGCTTGTATTCGGCGAGATGGGTGGCGGTGCGGCGCGGGGCGGCCGTACCTACGCGGAGAATGAGCCGATCGAACGGACCTTCGCTGGCCGCGACGTCGCTCGAGACGTGTTCGCCTGCGGCGAGCGTCTTGAGCGATTCCGGCTCGACAAGAATGACGTACTCGACCTTGCCGTCTTCCGCTTGCTGTATGGAATGGCCAACCCCCAGGCATGTGAGGGCCAGCGCCAGCGCGAATCCATTCATCGCCGAGACTCCTTCCTGCTGCCGACTGCCAGCGCACTGGGAAACGCGTAATGACGGCCCCGCGGGCCGCTGCAGACGATCACCATGATAACGGACATTCCTTGCCTCGCGATCGGGCGACCCTGCGCAAGCTCCCAGCGAACCTGTTCCCAGGCCGGAGCATCGTATTCGATTTGGCGAAGTCGGGTAAATAGAAAACGACGGCGCTTGGCGTCATTTTCTCCGTTTTTTGCCGCCGGAGGAGGGCTTCGGCGAGTTGGCGGCAGGCGCGCGAGTGCCAGCGGCTGGCTGCTGGCGCTCGGAGCTAGCGGCAGTGGGCGGGCTCGACTCCGACTCGGTGGCCGAGGGGGAGGGATGGTCGGCGTCGCGCGAAGCAGCACTCGCCGATCCACCGGCAAAAGAAGCCAGCGGCGGCCAGCGAAACCACTCGCTCCGATCGAGCGACGACATTTCACGCTGCACCAGCCGCAGCAGCACCTGCAAGAACACGACGACCATCGGTCCTACCAGAATGCCGACCGGGCCGAGCGCCTGCACACCGCCGAGGACGCTGAGCAGCGCCAGGAGCGGATGAAGATTCGATTGGCCATGCAAGACATACGGCTTAATGACGTTGTCGGCCTGCGAGATAATCAAGCTGCCGTAGATCGACAGCCCGACCGCAGCCCACAGATTGCCCTGAAAGAAATAGAGGTACAGCGACACGGTGATCCAGACCGACGCGGCGCCGACGAACGGGACCAGCGCGAGGACCATCGTCAGCAACATCAGCAGTGCGACGGAACTCGTCAGACCGGCGAAGTAGAAACCTACACCGGCGAGGAGTCCTTGCGCGATTGCCGAGAGGAGCGTCGCCGAAACGATGGCTCGACAGGCCCGGTCGAACTCGGAGACTAGTTCACGAACATACTGCTCTTCGAGGGGCGAGACGCGCACGATCGCGTCGAGCATCCGGCTCCCTTCGGCCAGCAAGAAGAAAAGCGTGACGACCATGATCACAATGCCGAAGACGAGCTTGCCAAGGATAACTACCGTATGATTGCCAAACGTGACCACGGAACCCGCGGTGGACAAGGTCGCGCGGCGGACCTGTTCGAGCTGCTCGTCGGTTGGATTGGCCAATTCAGTAATGAAGGCCTGGTACGTGCCGCCGAGGAGGTTCCGCTTGAACTCGCGAAACTCGGCATCGGCAATGATCAGCGCGTCGTCGCGCTGTACGGACTCCGGGGGAGCATCGCGAAACCGCGTGAGGGCCAGACGCAGTGCCTCGGCATCCGCCTGGGGTCTTACCTCGCCGGCCTCTTGCACCCAGTTCTCAAGCTCGGTCAAGCGATCGAGCAGATTGTCGACTGCTTCGGGCGAGGCATCGGGGGTGACTCCCTGTCGATGCTGGTCGTACCACCGCTTAAGGCGGGCCTCAATGCTGCGGAGATCGCCTTCGCGAGGGATCTTGAGACCGAGCTGTCCGCGCAGCTCGTCGAGCCGGCTTTGCACGTTCCCCAGGCGCAGCTGATCGAGCAGCGAGAGCCCTTCCATCGTAGCCGTCGTGATCACGAGGCCAATCGGCAGGAGGACGGCCAGCAGGATGAGAAGGGTGGTCGCTGTCGACGCGAGGTAGCGATAGCCGCGGCACCTGACGAGCAGCCAACGATAGAGCGGCTGGACAACAACGCCGAGCAGCGCCGCCAGAAACAGCGGCACGAAAAACCCGGCCATGACCTGAAAGAAGACGATCCCGATCAAAATCAGAATCGCCACCAGCACCAAGAACGACACCAACCGAGACATGGCCACCCCTCGTGGCGGATCGCAGTCCGGCCGTGGTTTCATACCCACTTATTCGTCCGCGCGGTCGCCGGATTGGATTCTAGCGGCGCGACGGCGCGGCCCCAATGGCGGCTGAAGACGGCCGAGGCCAAGGGCACGAGAACCACGCTAAAAGAGCTGGCCCTCAGTCGGCGGCGAGCCATCGGCGACGGCAGGAGCGGGAATCTGCAAATGGGCGTAGGCCTTGGCGGTCGCGATGCGCCCGCGAGGGGTACGCACGACCAGTTCGCTGCGGAGCAGGAACGGCTCGACCTCGTCCGACAGCGTATCGGGCGAAAGATTCATCGTGTGGGCCAGTGCTTCGACGCCGGCCGGGCCGCCGCCAAAGACCCGTATCAGCGTTTCCAAGTAGCCCCGGTCTTGTTTGTCGAGGCCGAGCACGTCGATGCCCGCCATTTTCAGAGCACCCTGAGCCACGGGGAGCGTGACCTCGCCCCCCGCGAGGCTGTCGGCATAGTCGCGCACCCAGCGGAGACGATTGTTGGCGATTCGCGGGGTATCACGGCTGCGGCGGGCGATCTCGACGGCGGCATCTTCGAGCAGATTCACCGCCAGCTTCTTCGCGCTGCGGCGGACAATCTCCGTCAACTCGGCCAGGCTGTAGAAACCAAGGTGCTCGCGGACGGTGAAGCGATCGCGCAAAGGGGCCGAGAGCATGCCGGCCCGCGTCGTCGCGCCGATCAGCGTGAATCGCTTCAGCCGGAGATTGATCGTCCTGGCGTTGATTCCATCGCCCAGGACGATATCCAGCCGAAAGTCCTCCATGGCCGTGTAGAGATATTCTTCGACCGCTTTGGGGAGGCGGTGGATTTCGTCGATAAAGAGAACCGCATTTTCCTCGAGGTTGGTCAGGTACGGAATCAGATCCTTGGGGGCCTTGATCCCGGGGCCGCTGGCCATGACCAGCGGAACATTAAGTTCGCGGGGGATGCAGGTGGCGAAGGTGGTTTTGCCCAGTCCCGGCGGACCGTCGAACAGGATGTGGCCGAGCGATTCGCCCCGCTTGCGGGCCGCATCGACCACGATGTTCAGCCGCTCGATTACATCCTGCTGGCCGACCATATCCTTGATACGCTGCGGCCGCAGATCCCGATCGAACTGTTCGTCGCCGGCTGGACTCGTCGAAAAGATCGGTTCGCGGGGCATGCGGAGGACGATGGGAAGGGTCGAAACAACGGGGCAGGCAATTCGCCCAGCGGGCAGTGTAGCAAAGTATCGCACAAAACGGACGAGAGAGTGTTTGCTGCAGACGGCCCACGAGACCATGGCCACTCAACATCATGGCCACTCTTGACCGGGAGAAGTCGGTATAATCCACGATTCGGCCAGATGATTTTGATTGGATCAGCAAATGCTCGGTGGGGAACGGAGGGGTACGGAGCGGTTCCGACCTCGCCCGTTGCCTCCCGCTGGGCAGCCCGGTATCGTATCGAAGGTTGTTCAGACAAGTGTTTGTTGACTGCACCTCAGTTGCAGCGGCTCTTGTAGCGTGTCACAGAGAGCTAATGACGAGTCGTTCCCTTCCCTCCCGGCACATTCCTATGAAGCCCGAAGTTATCCCGCCAGCAGAACTTGACGCTCGAGCCAAGGCCGCCAAAGAGGAGCTCGACAAGCACACATGCGAGATCATCCAGCACCATTTCCACGAATCGACGGGATGCCCCTTCTGGCTAGGGAAAAAGGCGGAGCTGAAGTTCGATCCGCTCAAGGAAGTGAAATGCTTTGAGGATACGCGGAAGTTCCCGCTATTTGAGGACGATTGGCTCCGGGGCGGTCCGGCCAGCCGGTGGATTCCCAAGGCTTACGCCGGCAAGCCGACGTACATCTTCGAGACGGGGGGCACGACGGGCATTCCCAAGAGCCGCGTGGTGATCGACGACTTTCGGATCGACTACGAGAACTTTAGCCACACGCTGCCGGACAAGTATTTTCCCAAAGGAGCGAATTGGCTGATGCTGGGGCCGAGCGGCCCGCGGCGGCTGCGGCTGGCGGTCGAGCATTTGGCCCAATATCGCGGCGGTATTTCGTTCTGCATCGACCTCGATCCGCGGTGGGTCGTGAAATTGATCAAGAAGGGGTGGATGGAGCACCTGGAGGCGTACAAGCAGCACTGTGTTGACCAGGCGCTGACGATTTTGAGCGCCGGGCACGACATCAAGTGCATGTTCACGACGCCGAAGCTGCTCGAAGCGCTCTGCCAGGCACTTGAGAAGCAGGGCAAGACGTTCAAGGACACGGGCATCACCGGCATTTTCAGCGGCGGCACCGAGTTCACGCCGCAGTGGACACGATTCTGTGTCGAGGAGTATTTCGGCGGACCGCCCGAAGAGAGCGGCATCTACATGACGCCCACCTACGGCAACACGCTGATGGGCCTGGCCTGCAGCAAGCCCGTGACCGCCGAAGAAGGTTATAAAATCAGCTACTACGCCCCGCAGCCGCGGGCGGTGGTGGAAGTAGTCGACTTCGACGATCCGCACAAGGTTGTACCGTACGGCGAATCGGGCCGTGTGAAGCTGACGACGCTGACGCACGAACTATTCATACCCGGCTTTTTGGAGCGGGACGAAGGGGAACGCGAGAAGCCCTACGCCAAGTATCCGTGGGATGGCGTGAGCGGCGTGAAGCCCTGGCGCGGGATTGCGGCGCAGACGACGGTGGGGGTGTATTGAGACTTGAGAGTTTTGATACAGATGAGTCAAACCACATCCACCGAAGATTCGGTAGAGGACTTTTTCCGACGATTTCCAGAGAGCCTGGAAGGAACGTGGTCCACCTTCGGTGATGGGTATCAAATGGAACACGGTCGGGCGACAACGTTTTGTCGTGATGGCACGGGACTGTTCGAAATCTGGGGTGTGTTTGAAGAAAACGAACAGCCGTCGAGCGCGACTCCGTTTAGGTGGACGGCAAAGGACGGCTTTGTAGTCAAAGTCACGCCGTGCGATGCCATGTTTGAGAGTGCCGACTGGGGAAGTTTCACAGCCCAGTTCTATTTGTCGTCCGACGACTATGGAAACAAATTCGTTGCTCTTTGCGATGGTACGATGCACGAGCAAGGCGATCCCTTCTGGTGGTTTGACGATCCTGCCAAGCACCCGATGCGATTGATGAAAGTATGAACGTCGTCCGGCTTTTGAGTTTGCAGCTCCCCAGCCGACTATCGAACTAACGCGGATTGCTAACAATCTCCCTCCATTGCCACCTGAACCGGAGCCCGCCCATGTCCGCCCTGAAAATCCCCGCCCTTCGCTGGGGCAAGCCGTATGAGTCGCTCGAAGTCGATGAAGTGAAGCACTTCATGACCGGTGAGCCGATTGCCAAGGTGAGTCAGGCCAATGGCGGCATCATCGGCCGCGACATGCGGACGGCTCAAAAGGCCCGCGATATCCTGCGGCAGATCCCGATTGCCGAACTGCTCGAAAAGGTCAAGAAGGCTGGAGAACTGTACGAGAAGGGGACGCTCCCGATCGGCGACGGCACGCAGACGCCCGATGAGTTTGCTCATCAGCAGTCGGCGAGCACGGGGCTCCCCGAGCACATGTGCAAGATGAACATGTCGAAAAATGCGTTCGTCCTGGCCAACATGGGGAAGATTCTCGACTGCCTCACGCGCGGCCTGCCGCTCGACATCCTGACGAAGGGCTACGGCGAAGAAGGCCGCGGCGTCGTCGTGAGCTATCAGGCGCAGGCTCCGGTGCTGAGTGCCGTGCTCCCGTCGAATTCGCCCGGGGTGCATACGCTGTGGCTCCCGGGGATCCCGCTGCAGATGGGGCTCGTCCTCAAACCGGGTCCGCAGGAGCCGTGGACGCCGTACCGGAGGATCT
>JALORD010000691.1 GCA_025459145.1 Pirellulaceae bacterium
ATCCACGGGCGACATCTACGGAGCGGCGGCGAGTCGGCGAGCGGCCTGTTCGCCCGCGGGGAGATGGGGGTAATCCTCTGCCAGTTCGCGAAACAGCCGCGCCGCCTGCTCGGCCGTGGAATCTTCCATCGCCTTCTCAATCTCTGACCAGCCGCCGTCGAGTTCGGCCAGACCGTGCAGGATGACGGTCGAGAGGAAACTTGGCCGATCGCGGCACTGCGTCGCGGCGTCGGCAATTTGACCCTCACTCAGCAGGCGCCGCACGTCGTCGCTCAGGCCATCGGGAATGATTTCTCTTTTGCGAACGACGAGCAGGTTGTCGAACGCCAGGTACACCGCGGTGAGCGACAGGCCGATCAGCACCAGCATGATCGCCACACCGAGCGGGCCGCCCGAGAACAGAATCTGAAAGAACGAGCGGGATGCTCCCTGGGCCGGCGGTTGCTCCGGAGCGTCGACGAGCGGCGCCGCGTCCGGCGTAGAGCCGCCCTGCGCGAAGGCAGGCGAATCGGCGAATAGCATCCCGAAGAGGAGCAGCAGGGCGACAGCGATACACAAGCGGTTCAAGCGTTGGTTCCTTCCCAGTGCTGGCGGCAGCCCCTCACGATCCACGGGCGACATCTACGGAGCGGCGGCGAGTCGGCGAGCGGCCTGTTCGCCCGCGGGGAGATGGGGGTAATCCTCTGCCAGTTCGCGAAACAGCCGATCTTTTCCAATTGCTTGCCAGCCGCCAAGAGCGCATCGGCCGCCATCGCCCGCTGTTTGCCAAATAAGAGCGGAACCTTGAGGTAGGCGAGCGCCGCCTGCTCGGGCTGCTGCTGCCGAGCCAGAATGTCGCCCAGGACGTACCAGCCAGCGGCTTGCACGCTGGCGGGCATCGCCTCGAGCTGCGCTTGCCAGCGGGCCGTTTCGGCTGGCGTGGCCGAGACGAGCTTGGTGCGCCACGACTGAATCTGGGCCAGGCCCGACACGCGCGGATCGGCGTCGCGCACGTGTTCGTCGATCGCGGCGATCGCCTCGGTGCGATATCGGCCCGCCAGCAACCAGCTTGCGCCGAGGACGCGGGCCGCCGGCACATCGCGCACCGCGAGCCAGGCGGCTGCCCGATTCTCCGCCGGACCCGCCAGAGCGGCCGCTTTCCAGGCCATCGGCATCACGTCGAAATGCTGCGTTGTCGGGTCGCTGGCCAGAATCGCCAGCCACTCATCCCCCGCTGCATCGATCCGGTCGAGTTCGAGGTACGTCCCCGAGAGCTCCGCCATGATTTGCCGCACGGCAAACGGCCGCCGCTCGTCGCGCTTCGCTTGGCGAAAGGCGGCGAGCGCCTCGTCGAGCTTGCCCGCGGCTCGGTTCTCGCGCGCCGCCGAATGAGCAGCACTCCAGGGCGTCTGCACTTCGACGATCCGCGCCGCGGGAATCGATTCATCCCGGCCGAGCGAGCTGCGCAGCTTCAGCTCCGTCCCGGTGTAGTCGAGAATCTGACCCGTCTTCTTGATTCGCAGGGCCGGATCGCTCGCCGAGGAAAGGATCACCGTGTCCTCGGCTGTTGCGGCCAGGCTCGTCAGCAGGACAAAGGCGAGCGAGCCGCCGAGATCGCGGTAGCGCGTTCGGGGCGACCGAACGCGCGGTTCGTTCGGTCGCGGCTGTCGCGTGATCATCGGGGTGTCGATTCTGTCCATCACTTGGGCAGCCGCGTTACATCGACATAGCCGTGCTGCCCGTCATTCTCGGCGGCGAGCACTTTCAGAAAGCTTCGCGCCGCCGGGGTCTGCCCGATGCCGAACTCGATCGCGTTGATGACTGTCCCGCGATTGAGGCGGCGAATTTCGTCGAGCTCGTGGCGTTTGAGCTGCGGCTCATCGGCGTCGGTCAGGAAGAAGATCACATCGGGCGCCATGCGGAGCGCGAGTTTGAGCGCGTCGAGATGCTTGGTGCCGCCGTCGGCATAGATGCCGCCGACGAACTGCTCGGCCAGTTTCTTCCCTTGATCGTTGCCAAAAATCATTTCGGCCCGCTGCGAGCCCGCGAGATTCATCACCCGCGGGTTCTCGTTATAGAAGATGATCTGAAACTGGTGCACGCTCTCGAGGCTCTGGAGGCTGGCGATTAACTCGCGCTTGGCGCCGAGGAGCGGCCGACCGCCGAATTGGTCCATGCTCGTCGAGCGATCGAACACATAGACAAACCGGCTGCCGCGGCCTGGGACGCCGAAGACCTTCGTTTCGACGTCAAACTTTCCCGCTTGTCCCACGCGCCCGCCGCCAGTGCCACCGGTTCCCGCGGCTGCCATGGCCGCGGCACTGGCGATCCCGTCGCCGGGAAGCGGCGTGCCGGTGAGCGGTCCAGTCCCTTCGGGCAACTGCGGCAAGTTTCCCGCACCGGGAGGAAGGGCAGCGGCGGGAAGCGCGTCGATCGCCGCTTGACCCGGGTTGCCTCTTCGCCACTCCCTCTTACCGCCGGCTTGATCGACAGCCCCAACACCGTGAATACCGTGCCGTGCAGGGCCAGCGAGAAGAGCCAGCCGGGAATCCACGACCGCGGCCGCTCCCGGGGAGCGAGCGGATCGGAGGATGGATCGATCGGTCTCGACGTCGCAGACGCAGTCACGAGGCGCGCTCAAACCGTTGAGAATTCACACGTTAGAAACGACGCTGCCAACCGCGGAATCTTAGGGACCTGGCCGGCATGGGTCAACGCGAGCGGGAACGCCAGTCGCCGTTGAATGGGACTGCGGCAGGTGGTTCTGTCGGGGTTCTGCGAACCCGGCATGAATGCCGGGCCTACGCGGCCCGAAGCCCCGTGAACGGGGCCAACGCACTACCCGCTACCCTGTCGATCCATCGCGTCGGGCAACTTTGCGTTTGGCCCTCGCCCCCGCGCTCTTCGTCGGATCGCCTAATGATAGGTTGAGCGCCGCCGCTTCCTGGGCCAGGCGACGAATGGTGGCGGGGGCGATCGTGTCTCCTTCGCGCAGTTCCAGCGTCGCCATTTCGTACTTGCCTCCCGGCCTCAGGCGCGGCTCGATCTCTCGCAGTCGCTGGCCGCGCCAGAAGCCGAACAGGACGCGGCTCTCCTCGGCCCGGATCAACAGAACCGGGCCATTGGAAAAATAGACGAGGTGCCCCCACTTGATCACTTCCTCGAAGGAGGCCGCGGCGCGGACGCCCCCGCGCAAACGCTC
>JALORD010000300.1 GCA_025459145.1 Pirellulaceae bacterium
TTTGACGAGATACAGCGAATAGAATCCCACAATCAACACGGGCAGGATCGCCATCCAGCGATTGAAAAGCAGCAGATTCGCGGTATAGAACTCGCGGCGATAGAGGATCTGCAGGAAGAGCAGCGGCGCGATCCCTGCCGTGATTGCCGCACTCAGAATGAACGGCAGCCACTCGCGCAAGTGGTCCATGAGCGGATCATCGTCGGGCCGGCTGCCGAGCACGCTCCGCACGACCAGGACCGCCGAGCCCGCGAGGACATAGGCCATCGGAAGGACGTGCAGCACGAACGTCGCCAGGTAGAGCACCAGGTAGAATGCGGTCGATGCGGGCAGATCGAAAGGGAACATCGCTTGTCGTCTGTAGTGGAAATCGCGGTGCTCAAGACTCCAATTCCGCGTGGCTGCCAAAGGGCCGCTAGTGCTGCGTCAGTTCCGATTCTATGACGATGACAACGTCTGGCGGATGAACGCCAGCGCGTGGTCGACGACCCACAATTTCCCAAGCCCCGCGTCGGGGCGCCTCCGCGTAAACCAGCCTGGGGCTTGGTGATGCTGAACGGCGAAAGGCAGTTGGCACGCGGAGGCGCGGCGTGCGCGGAGGGGAAGATGGCAATTCCCGACGCGATTGAACTCGGTCGGCCTGAACTCTTGCGTGTGACAATGTACTAATCCTCCCCCGCCTGCATCAGGGCCAGGCCCGAGTTGGTCCCTGCCTCGCGGAGCCAGGCGTCGATCCGGGCAAGCATCTCCGGGTTCTCGGTGGCGGGCCACTCCCGCGGCGACTTGGCATTGTGCCAACTGAGCCACTGGGCGAGCGCCTCCACTTCTTCCGCATTGCCAGCAAACGGCGGCATGAACGGCTTTGTCCGCTGCAGCTGCGAAATGTTCAGCCGCAACTGTTCGCCCGACCAGGTATCGGTCAGCGGCAACAAACCATTCGCGCCGTCGAGCGTGTGGCAGACGCTGCACTGCGTGCGAAACACTTGCGCGCCCATCGCCAACTGCGAGTTGGGGAGCAGCTCGGCCCCCCGCAGCGGATACGGGTCGTCGACGATACAGCCCCGCTCGCGCAAGATCGCGACTTCGTCGTGGCGAATCGAATTCGAGTACAGCAGATTGCGAATCGTGTACGGCTTGCGGACCCCTTCGCGGACGAATTCGCCCCCGGCCGTGGCAGCGAACGCCAGCGAGGCGAGGAGCGCCGCCGTGGCCCCGTTGATAAAGAGCTGCTCCCGCAGCAGGCCGAAAATCGCATACACGCCCACCAGCAGCGACGCCCCGGCGCCCATCGTGAAGAACAGCGTCATCGCCGCACTGCCGCCCAGCACCCACGACCGGCTGTCGGCTGGAATCGTCAGGAAGTACCAAATCCCGAGGAGCGGCATCAGCACCATCGGCGCCAAAAACCGCGCCGCAATGTGAATGAGCGAGGCCCGCTCGTCGCGTGTGAAACTCGGGATCACATTGATCACTACACAGGCGACAAGCGACGCGATCGTCATGCTCGTGATCGTGCGAAACAGGAGCGACGGCCAAAAACTAGCGTTGAAAAAGCCGGTCCACACATTATGCGTCTTGATCCACTCGCCCGGCGTCAACTGCCAAGCCAGAATGCCGTTGATCCAAAACAGGCTGAACCACGCCGCCACCGAATACGTCACCAGCAGCGTCATTCGCACCCGATCGGGCAGCCGCGAACCGTAGCGATAAAACAGGTATCCCGAAGCAATCTCGAGGCAAAAAAACGTCCATTCAATCGCCCAGATCCAGTGGAACCAGTGGACCATCAGTCCGATCGTCCGCGGGCTCACCTGGATCGACGTGAACCACATCCCCACGCCGGTCACCGCGCCGACAACAAAGCTCACGAGCACCAAGAATTTAAAGAAGCCATCGGTGAACTTGCGGGCGAGGTCGTTACCGCGGGCCTGCGCCAGCCACTGGAAGTAGCACATCAGCATCCCGCCGCCAATCGCGAACTGCGCGAGGAAGACGTGCACAATCCCCAGGCCGCCAATCGCCAGCCCCTTCATCACGGGACCGAAATCGTTCACCGGATAAAACAGCTCCGACATGTTGTCTCGCAGACCAGGTGAGAGAAAACAATCGCTAGCGACTCGTTATGCTCGCCGCGCCTGACCAGCGGGCCTCGCGCCGCCTGCATCGTACCGCTCGCTCGCAACCGCGGGAATCGCCGCCCGCGGCTATCGACGCGATATTGACGGTATATTTCGGAAATGACGCTCGACAAATTTCGCCGCGCCGACGATTCATGCCGCGGCGAGCAACTGCGCAAGCAACTCACCGATGTCGGTTTCGCCCTCATACAAAACGTCTATACCGCCGCTGAGTGCGCTGAGATCGCCCAGCAGCTCGCCGCAGCACTTGCCGCTTGCAGCTTGGAGGGGTCTGCCCTCCGCCGAGCGGGCGGCGCCCTCTACGGTGCCCGCAATCTCCTCTCTCTTTACCCGCGGTCGCGCGTCCTCTGGCAACAGCCGCGACTGGTCGAACTGCTTACCGCCACGCTCGGCCCGCGCTTCGGCCTCGTCCGCGGCCTCTTCTTCGATAAGCCGCCTGACGCCGGATGGAGTCTCACCTGGCATCAGGACCTGACGATCGCCGTCCAGAATCACAACTTGCCGACGACACACTTTCGCAATCCCACGACCAAAGGGGGCGTCGCCCACGTCGAGGCCCCCGACGAACTCTTGCACCAGATGCTCACCCTGCGGATTCATCTCGACGCGGCGACTCCCGACAACGGCCCGCTTCAGGTCTTGCCCGGAACGCACCGCTCGCGACACGCGCCCCCCTTGGCCGAGGCCGTCACCGTGCTGGCCGCGGCTGGCGACGTGCTCGCCATGCGGCCCCTCCTCTCGCACGCCAGCGTCGCCCCCGCGCCCGGCAACACCGCCCACCGCCGCATCCTCCACCTGGAGTTTGCCGCCCAAGTGCAGCTCCCCGACGGCTACCGCTGGCACGAGTTCACCACTCGGTAGCGGAGGCTTGAAAAGTGGGACGCAGAGGCCACTGAGAGTCTAGCCCCGCGCGAGGACGCAGACGCCTCCAAATTCGGAAAGCGGAGAGACATCGCCACATCCTCACGCCGCCCCGCCTGCTGACGCCCCAGGAACTGGTCCAGGACGCCAACCTGCCCCGCCTGATTCCACGGCCGCCGCACTTCCTTGCATCATGGTCCAAACAACTCGCAGATCGCACTGCTGGAAGAGGCAGCAGCAGCACCAGGCGGCGGCGTACAAAACCCGAAGTGGGACGTAAGAATCTGCTGGAAAATGGCTTGCCGCAATTGGACAATGCGGAGGTTCGACCGGACGGAGGGTGGGGAGGCGAATCCAGTCCGCGGAAGGATGCCCCATTTCGTGTCAGACGATTCCGTCTATATCGATAGCGGGACCGGTACGTCCACAGGCTTGCTGCAGCGGGCCATGCTGCGCGAAGATGCCGCCTGGACCCGGCTCGTGAGCCTGTACGGGCCGCTCGTCTATTGGTGGTGCCGCCGCTGGGGGTTGCAGCCCAACGACGCCGAGAACGTCGGCCAAGAGGTTTTCATGCGGGTATTTGAGGGATTGCCGGGCTTTCGCGGCGCGAGCGGCGGAGGCAGTTTTCGCGGCTGGATCATGCAGATTGCCCGCAATTGCTTCCTGAATCACCTGCGCAAGCAGCAGACCGTCATTGAGCCGCGAGGAGGCAGCGATGCGCAGAAGCAACTCAATCTGATTCCCGCCGCGGACAGCGGCTCCGAACAAGGCGAGTTGCGTGAAGATGTAGCGCTGCTCTTGCGGCAGGCGCTCGAACTCCTGCGGAGCGATTTTTCCGCCCGGGATGCGGAGATTTTTTCTCAGCTGGTGCTGTTTGGGCGGCCGCCGGCGGAAGTGGCCGCAGCGCACGAAGTCACCCCGGGCGTCATTTATGCCGTCAAATCGCGCGTGATCCGGCGGCTGAAGGCGGAATTCGCGGAGCTCGTCGATTTTTAGTCACGGGATTCGGGCATGGCACAAGTCATCCACAACGAGCAGGTGGGACCGATCGGCGGTGTCTGCCCGAGTGAAGTGGATTTGGCGGCGTTTGCCGAGGGCGAGCTTTCCGAGCCGGTCGTCGAAGCGATCATCCGCCATTTGACGCATTGCCCACGGTGTGAATCGTCGCTGGCCCGCATCGCCGAGCAAGGCGCCCTGGGCGGCCAATTTCCCCCGCCAGCACTCGCCGCAGCGACCATTGACGAGCCGGAATGCTTGCGAATGCAAACCGCCCTACGCGACATTCCGCGTCGCTGCGCCGGAGCAAACAACCAGCAAGTCGATGAATCGACCGACAAGACGCGCCTTTCTACCGATAATGCTTTACCCTGGCAATCGCTCGCCGCGCTGGAAATCACGACCACGTTTGTTCCCTCGACACCGCGGACGATCGGCCGCTATCAGGTGCAGTCGGTACTGGGCGAAGGGGGTTACGGCCAGGTTTATCTGGCACGCGATCCGCAACTTGACCGGCAAGTCGCGATCAAGGTCGCCAAATTCAGTCCTTCTGTCAGCCGCCGACTGATCGACGCCTTCCTCGCCGAGGCCAAGACCCTGGCGAAATTCAAGCATCCAGGAATCGTGACGGTCTACGACGCTGGCGTCGACGAACTGGTCGGCTGCTACATCGTGATGGAGTACGTCGATGGCCGATCGCTGAAGGAGGTCATGAAAGCGGGCAAGGTTCCGCACGAACAGGCGGCCAAGTACATCGCTCAAGCGGCCGAAGCGGTACATTACGCCCATAAACAGAATCTGATCCATCGCGATCTTAAGCCAGCCAATTTGCTGCTCGATACCGAGGGAAATCTCAAGGTCGCCGACTTCGGCCTGGCTATTTTCGAGGAGCAGCAGCGGGACCACGCGGGGGAAATTGCTGGCACGTTCTCCTACTGCTCACCCGAGCAGATTCGCGGCGAAGTTCATCACCTCGATGGCCGGACCGATATCTGGAGCCTGGGCGTCATCCTCTACGAACTTTTTACCGGCCGCCGCCCGTTCAGCGGCCCCAACCTCACCGACGAAATCCTTCACCGCCCCGCCCGGCCGCCGCGCCAAATCGATGACAGCATTCCCGCAGACCTCGAGAGAGTGTGCCTCAAATGTTTGAGCAAAGATGCGTCGGGCCGCATGTTCACGGCCCTTGATCTGGCCCATGAACTGCGGAGAGGTTCTGGCGCAATTGCGCTGGCGGTGCCGGACCAGGTCGAGCCCGAGCCGCTGGGGAACTTCGCCGCGTCGATCCGAAGAGTAGGTGGCCGGCGACTTGTGCTGACCGCTGTTCTGATGTTTGCGTTCCTCGCGGCGGGCGCCTACATCCTCCGCGATCGCCGGACGGCTCCCTATGCCGTGGATGGCGTGGCGGTTCCGTTACAGCCCTTGCGATTATTGACGCGCCAGCCGCGACCGCCGTTTCCCGTAACCGACGACACCGAGGCCTACACCCACTACTCCCAGCGCGAAGCGCTTTCGCTTCATACCCCGAGTGTCCTGCTGCTTGGGCTCGGCGAGACTCGTAACAACAGTTTCCGCCTCCGAGTCGACATTTCTGCGACCGATCGATCCGGCGCCGGTCTGTTCGTTGGGCTGCGGCCTGCCGAAGCGATGGAGGGCACCAGGCGCTGGCAGTTTGAAGCCATTTGCCTCAAAGTAACCGACGACGGCAGATTTCTGCTGGAGCGAACGCTGGCCGAAGTTCTTGAGTCGGAGTCGACCTTCGTGATCAACGATCCGGCCATTGCAGTCGTCGAAGTGGAGCCTGTGGAAGTACGCCGGGCTACGCTCGAAGTGACGATCAAGGGACAGTCGATTGTGGAGGTTCGCTGGATGGGCCGGCGAGTTCCCAAGTTATCGGGCAAGACCCACCTGCCTCCCTTGCCAAACTATGAGGGCGAATTCGGCGTCATCGGAAAGAACGGAACCGCGTGGTTTCATAACGCGGAGTTCGAACTCACGACGCCGCCTTCCGAATGAGCATTCCTTCGAACCTTGAGCCAAGCGTATGGCTCAAGGTGTCCGTCAACATAGGAGTTGCAACCATGATGCTGTACCGACCGATCCTGATGGCGTGTCTCGTCGCTTTCGCGGGCAATTTGATGGGCTTGATTGCGGATGCCCAAGAGGCCGCGACAGAGGAACCACGCGCACAAATACGCACAATGCCCGTGGTTTCAACAGGTGATGTTGAAATCACTTCTCCCGCCCCCGGACAGGTGGTTGGTGTTCACACTGGTACGCTTCATATTCAGGTCAAAGTACTTGGTGCACTTGAAGACGACGAAACATCGGTTACGGCGAAGGCAATCGGCGATAATCAAATCGACTATGGATCCAGTCCGCTCTCGCGGATCGGATCGACGAACTACTTTGGCGGCCCGATTCAAGTGCCCGCATCTGCAGA
>JALORD010000301.1 GCA_025459145.1 Pirellulaceae bacterium
GCAAATCGTTCTCCGCATCGATCTCGCGTTTACACCGATCGCAGGAATAGTGAATCATAGGAGGCAGGCCTGCAGGAAGGATGTCAGGAATCGCCGGGCGTCTCGCTTGCTGGCGGGAAACCCGCTCGCGTCGCGAGAGCCTGTTCGCGGCTGCGACACTCTCCATCCTAATGCCGATTTGCGCGTGGCGACAAGGCGATTGTGGCGAGATTTCGCTCCCGGGGTGTCGCTTGTTGATCGCGCGGGGGCGCCTGAGCCGCATTCCGCGGGAATCTTGCCCTGCCCTCCCGATCCGGCTGGTCGTTACAAAGCCGGCGTGCATTTCGCTAGCGGCAGAATTATGATCGCAAAGAGTTGAGGCCAGAGCCAAAGGCTTTAATCAACAGAGTCAGGCTTTTATCAACAGCGCCAAAGGCTTATCGACAGGGCCTCACGGTTCGTGCGACGCGTGCGGGGACGATGCCGATGCAGCAACTAGCTAGGGTCATTCGCCTCATTCCCCTTGCGGGATTGCTCGCCGCCGCGCTCGTCTTGATGGCGGGCTTGCCATGCGCGGAGGCACAAGCGATTCGCCTGCCAGGGCGGATCAGCAAAGGGCGGCCCGCGGCTGCAGTAGTGCCGGCGACCGAACAACAACCAGAAGAGTCAACCGAGGAAGTGGGTGAGTTTCCGGTTTTCTTGCGCCCCTTCGAGGCGCGGGCCGTCGAACTGACGCTGGCCGACAAAAGCCTGTTGCGCGTCCGGCTGGCCGACGAAACGATCGACATCGCCACGAAGCATGGCAATCTGCAGATTCCCGCCGACGAAGTCCTCGGGATCGACTTCGCCTTGCGGCAGTCGCCCGAAGTGCTCGCGCTCCTGGCTGAGAAACTGGAACAGCTCAAGACGGGCGACGAGCGGGTGCAAAAGGCCGTCGGCGGCGAGCTCGTCGCCATGCGGGAAGAGGCCTACTTGGCGGTAAAGAAAGCCGCCGAGAGCGGTGATCCGCTCCTCTCGCCCCCCGCCAAGACGGTCCTCGAACGGCTGCGGCGCGCCGTCAGCCGGGAAGACCTGGCGGCGATGCGCGAGGACGATTTCGTCATTACCGCGGAGACGAAGATCGCGGGAAAGCTCACGCAGCCGACGCTCAAGATCGAAACGCAGCAGTTCGGCCCGCTCGATCTGAAGTTGGCCGATGCGCGGACATTGCGGCATCAGGCGCTGCGGCCACCAGGGGAAACCCAGCCCGAAATTGCCGCGTCGGCCGACCCTGGCAATCTCACGGCCTTCGAATCGCAAATCGGCAAGGTCTTCGCCTTCACGGTGACAGGAACGGCCGCCGGAGGTTCCGTCTGGGGAACCGATGTCTACACGACCGACTCCCGGCTGGCGATTGCCGCGGTGCACGCCGGCGTCATCAAGGTAGGCGAAACAGGCGTCGTCCGGCTGAAGATGATCGCCTCGCCGCCGTCGTTTGCCGGCAGCACGAAGAACGGCATCACGACGAGCAACTACGGCGTCTACCGCGCGGCGTACCAGATTCTCAAAGATGGCGAGGAAGAATAGCCGCGACCGCACCGCCGTTTACGCCGACGGCGTTCACGAACAGCGCCGCCGATGAACATTGCCCTGGAGCGCGCCGGACGACCGGCGGCATTACGCAGACCCGCGGCGGTTTTTACTAATCCTTGAGCTGAAACAGCCGCTTGAGCGCATCGAGCAGTCCGTGCGGCGCGCCGTGTTTGGCTTCGTCGCGCAGTGATTCCAGCGGCGGGTGGAGGAGTTTGTTTACCAGGCGGTCGAAGGCGGCGGTGATTTCTCCCTGGCTGCGGGCGTCGAGCGCTTGCAGCTTTTTGAGCAGGCGGGCCAACTCTTCGTCCTTGACCTCGTCGGCCCGCTGCTTCAGCCGGCGGATCGTGGGAGCGGTGGCCCGGTGATGCAGGTCGGTCATGAAGCGGTGCGTTTCATCCTCGATGATCCGCTCGGCTTTGGGCCACTCTTTCTCCCGATCGCGGCGGTTCCGGTCGCAGGCGGCTTTCAGGTCATCGATCGAGTACAGGTACACGCCCGGCAGATCGCCGATCGCCGGATCGAAGTCGCGCGGCATGGCCAGGTCGAGCACGAGGAGCGGCCGCTGGTAGCGGGCCTCGACGATCTCTTTGAACGCGGAGGCCAAGAAGACCGGCTCGCTCGCCCCGGTGGCGCTGACGACCAGGTCCGCCTCGATCAGCAACTTGTGCCGCGCTTCCCACGGTTCGGCTCGGCCGCAGACATCGGCGGCCAATTGCTCGGCTCGGGCCGGGCTGCGGTTAAGGATCGCGATGTCCTTCGCCCCTTCGGCCGCGAGATAGCGGAGCGTTTCTTCGCCCATCTCGCCGGCGCCGAGGATCACAACTCGCTTGTCGTCGAACTGCTCGAAGAGCTGGCTGGCGAAGTCGGCCACGGCGACGCTGGGAATGCTGACCCGCTTTTGCTGGATTGCCGTCTCGGTGGCGACACGTTTGGCGACCTTGAGCGCCGCCTGAAAGGCCGCGTTCGTGAGCGGCCCGGTCGTTGTCACACTCGTCGCCAGTTCATACGCCTGCTTCACCTGGGCGAGAATCTGGGCCTCGCCGATCACCATGCTGTCGAGGCTGGCCGCGACCGTGAACAGGTGCCGCACGAAGTCTTCGCCGGTCCGCTCGAACAGATCGTTGAACAGGATCTCAGGATCGAGGCCGTGGAACTCGGCCAAGAACGACACCACGTCGTGATGCGTGGGGCACGCCTCGGGCGATTCGCAGGCGACATAGAGCTCCACGCGATTACACGTCGAAAGCAGTACCGCCTCGGTCAGTGGATAGCGCGAGCGCAGTAGCGCTAGGGCGTCGGCCGCCTGATCGCGGTTGAACGCCAGCCGCTCGCGGACCGCCGCCGGCGCGGTGTGATGGCTGCACCCGACCATTTGCAGCTTCATGGCTGAGCCTCCGAAAGGCGGAGGTTGGAGGCCAGCAGGCGGAGTTTAGCAGTCGGAGGTCGGAAGTCAGAGGTCTGGTGATTCGATTCGCTGCGGGGAGTGGCGTGTTCCGTTTCGCCCAGGACGAGCATCGCCATCACAATCGCCAGGAAGATGAAACTGGCGACTGTCAGGTAGGCGACTTTCCGCCCTTGCTGGGCCGGCTTATAAACCCATTCGAAAATCGTCGCCGCAATCAGCCACACGAGGAGCAGCGCCGAGCTGACGATCACGCTGTCGTTCCAGGGGACGGCCGCGCCGGTACTGCGAGCCTTGATTGTGTTGAGCACGATTCCCGCGACGAGGCCGAGCGCGATGAAGCACGACGAGTAGCCGAGCGATTGCTTGTTGACCGACTGCAGCCATTCGAGGCTGGGCAGCTTGAAGCCAGCTTGCGGCGGCAGCTTCTGCTTCAGCCGCCACGACTGCACGAGATACATGATTCCCGCCAGGAATCCGAACGACACGGTGACCGTCCCCAAGAGCAGCATCATCCCATGCGCAATGCCCCACGCCGCGAGCGCCCGGTTGGGCGGAAACGGCGCGTCGTCGGGCAACAGCGCAGCGAGCCCCACCAGAACCAGCACCATCGGCAGCATGAAGAGGCCGATCGTCGTCTGCGGCCGCGTAATGGCGAGCACGAAGTACGCCGCGGCGAGAATCCACGCCGCGAGCAGGAACCAATCGTGCCAGCTCGACAGGGGGCTGCCGCCCGCCATCGCTCCCTGGGCCCGCATCCAGAGGTAGATCGTCTGCGTGATGAGCCCGAGCGCGGCAAATGTCAGCATCACCACCAGCCGCACCGGCAGTCGGAAGAAGAGTCGCGACACTTCAAGCGCCAGCGTCACCAGGTAACTGGTGCCGAAACAGACGAGCGAAATGCCGGTCAGGAACTGCATCGAGGCTCAATCGCTGCCCAAGTGGCGACGTAAGTGTTTGCCCAGAAACGGCTTTTGGCGGGGAGAGGAAGCGGCCCGGAGAGAGCAGTTTCATTCTAGTTGGTTGCCCGCCCGCGGGAAATGGACTCGCGCGGGGGCGAAACCGCCCTCAGGCAGCGTTTTTTTCTTGCCTTCGCCTGGCGCACCTTAGAGAAAAAGAAACGAACGATCTCGGCAGGGAAAAGTTGCAGCTAGCGGTTGATTCAGGTAGGTTGGGCAATTCAGGACGGTAAGTTTCCCAACGGATTGCATCACCTGCGATTTGCTCCTGCGAGGTGTGGTCGATTCGTCGCAAGCTGCGGCCTGCCGCTCGACGATGAAACTATCGCTCCGCTTCGACTGCCGGATAGCGACGCGTCGCTACTACCCACCGGCAGCGGGAAGATCGCAAGCGTCAGCGGTTGTGGCCAGCAGGGCGGCAACTTCGCGCGGACACCCGGTTCGCGTGCTGGCGTTTTAACCGGCTGCTCCCCGCGGCCGAGGGATGCCAACATGTCGAGCTCCACGAGTCGTGCGGTCAGCACCCTGACCGCCAATCCTGAACCGTCTACATTTTCATTGACCCAGGCCCGCGGAATCGTCCGCGACCTGTTCACTCCGCGGGAGTGGATCTACTGGGTCGACTTTCTGACGACGATCTTCCTCGGGCATGCGATGTATGCGCTGACGAGGTTTTTGTACGACATTCAGCTGCAGCCCCTCGCGCTGCGGTTTTCGCTGCAGGCGGTGACGTTCACCATCACCTGCATCTGCTACTACCGGGCGGTCATGTTTGTGCACGAGCTGGTGCATCTGCCGGAAAAGAAATTCCGCGCATTTCGGTTTGTCTGGAACCTGCTCTGCGGCATTCCATTTTTGGTGCCGAGCTTCACGTACTACACGCACCTCGATCACCATCGCCGCAAGATGTTCGGCACCGAGCACGACGGCGAGTATCTGGCGCTGGCCCGGATGTCGCCCTGGATGATCGTGCTGTATCTGTCGCAGTGCCTCTGGGTTCCGCCGCTGGCCGTGCTGCGATTTGGCATTTTGACGCCGCTCACCTGGCTCAGCCCGGCGCTGCGGCGGTTTGTGCATCAGCACGCCTCGTCGCTGGTGATGGATCCGCGCTATATCCGTCCGCTACCGACGCGCGAAGCGCAGCGACTGATCTTCGTTCAGGAGTTGGGCTGCTTTCTGTTCCTGCTGGCGTGTGCGATCATTCCGCCGGTGTTTCTCAATCGCTGGCCGATTCCGTTCATCGTGCAGGCGTATGCCACGGGGATCGTGCTCGTGTTTTTGAACGCCGTGCGGACGCTCGCCGCGCACCGCTGGTGGAGCAACGGCGAGGAGGGGACGTTCATCGATCAGATGCTCGACTCGGTCACCATGGACAACGACTCGCTCCCGGCGATCGTCCTGAATCCCGTCGGCCTCCGCTACCACGCGACGCACCACCTCTTCCCGTCGATGCCCTATCACAACATGCGGACGGCTCACAAACGGCTGCTGGCTGAACTGCCGGCCGATTCGCCCTATCGGCAGACGGTGGGGCACTCGGTGGTGGCGACGATCGCCGATCTGTGGCGGCGGGCGGCGGCGTATCGCTCGGACCCCCGGTCGGCGGAACATCCCGCGGTGGCGATGACACCGCCGCAGCGGCCGCGGACCCGCGCTCCGCAATTTGAATCCGTCGAAGCTTAACGCCGGCAGGAAGTCAGTACGCCTTTGCCCGAGGGCAAGTTGGCCGCGGCGTCTGAGCGGGCCGATGAATTCTGCTTTCCTTTTGGGGTATGATGTTCTCCATACCTCGGGAGGGTGCGGGAATGCCTTGTTTTCAGCGCGCGATGGTCTGGTTGGTCGTGCTGGCGACGGCCGGAACGGCGACTGCGGCGGAAGAGTCGGCGGCGGTAGTCGCCCCGAAGGGGAGCCAGCAAGTCGCCCCGAAGGGGAGCCAGGAACTCGCCCCAAAGGGTCGCCAGCAACTCGACCAGGAGGGGCTCGACCTTTTCGAAAAGAAGATTCGCCCGGTCCTCGCCGAGCGGTGCTACGAGTGCCATAGCGGTGAGTCGAAAGAAGTCGAGGGGAGCCTGCTCGTCGATTCGCGAGCTGGGCTGCTCAAAGGGGGCGACCTGGGTGCGGCGATTGTGCCGGGCGATCCCGACGCGAGCCTCTTGATTCGGGCGATTCGCTACGGCGACAAGAACCTGCAGATGCCGCCCGACGAGCGACTCTCTGCGGAGACGATCGCCGACTTTGAAGCGTGGGTCAAACGCGGCGCGCCCGATCCGCGGAGCGAGGCGCCGCTCGCCGGGAAGTACGTCGTCGACGTCGAGGCCGCCAAGAGCCGCTGGCCGTATACGCCGCCAGTCGAGCCGGCGATTCCCGCGGTGAAAGACGAGGCCTGGGCCTGGAACCCGATCGATCGGTTTTTGCTGGCCAAGTTGGAAGCGGCAGGGCTCTCGCCCGCAGACGATGCCGATCCGCGGACGCTCATTCGCCGCGTGACTTACGATCTTACGGGCCTGCCGCCGACCATCGAACTATGGCCAGCGGTGGGGGCGGCACTGGCTCGATGTCGTGCGCTATGCCGACACGGCTGGCGACAACAGCGACTATCCGATTCCCCAGATGTACCGCTATCGCAACTGGGTGATCGACGCGATCAATGCCGATCTCCCCTTCGATCGATTCATTCGGGAGCAACTCGCGGGGGACCTTCTGCCGGCGGAGAGCGACGAGGCCCGCTATCGGCAGACGATCGCGACCGGGTATCTCGCCAATGCCCGCCGGTTTGGCTCGCGGGTCGACGACTATCCGCAGCACCTGACGATCGAAGACACGATCGACAACCTGGGGCGGGCGTTTATGGGGCATTCGCTGTCGTGCGCGCGTTGCCACAATCACAAGTTCGATCCGTTCACAACCGAGGATTACTACGCGATCTACGGCATCTTTCACAGCACGCAGTATCCCTGGCCGGGGATTGAGCTCGACAAGCGGCAGCGGCAGCTTGTGCCGCTCGCGTCCCCCGAACAAGTCGCCGCGGTAGAGGCTCAGCGGAAGGAGCGCGAGGCGGCGCTCGTCAAAGAAGTGAAAGCGGCCGAGGAGGCCAAGAAACAGGCGGATGGTCTCTTGAAGATGGGCCAGGGGACGCTCGAAAAGTTCCGCCAGAATGAGAAGACAACGCCGGAAGATCTGCGGGCGGCCGAAAGTGCGCTCGCCGAGGCGGAGAAACGCTTGAAGGAATGCGAGCAGGCGCTGCAACAGGCTAAGCGGAAGCGGGACGAGTTTCAGGCCTCGCCGCTCCCTTACGACCTTGCCTATGCCGTGGCCGAGGGGACGAAGATCGAGGACTGCACCGTGCAGCTCAAGGGAGATCCCACGCGGCCGGGAAAGCTCGTGCCGCGGCGATTTCCCGTGGTCCTCGGCGGGCATGAACTGCCCGATGGCGAGCACGGCAGCGGCCGGCTGGAACTGGCCGACTGGATCGCGAGCCCCGAGAACCCGCTCACGGCCCGCGTCATGGTCAACCGCATCTGGCAGCATCACTTCGGCCGCGGAATCGTCCCCACGCCCAACGATTTTGGCAAACAAGGACAGCCGGCGACACATCCGGAACTGCTCGATTGGCTGGCCCTGCGGTTCGTCGAGAGCGGCTGGTCGCTGAAAGCGATGCACCGGCTTGTGCTCTCGTCGCATGTTTATCAGATGACAAGCGAAACGGGAGTTCCAGGTTCAAAGTTAAATGTTCAAGGTTCGGAATCAACTTTGAACTTGGAACCTGAAACTTTGAACTCGGGCGCCATCGTCGACGCCGCAAACTCGCTCCTCTGGCACTTTCCCCGCCGGCGGCTCGATGCCGAGTCGATTCGCGATACGCTGCTGGCGGTCGGGGGCAACCTCGATCGGACCCCCGGCGGCGAACATCCTTTTCCGCCCCAACACGAGTGGGGCTTTACGCAGCACAAGCCGTTCAAGGCGGTATACGACACGAATCGGCGGAGCGTCTACCTGATGACGCAGCGGATCCAGCGGCATCCGTTTTTGGCGATCTTCGACGGCCCCGACACGGCCGCCAGCACCGCCAGCCGGGTGACGAGCACAACGACGCTCCAGGCTCTCTACTTCCTGAACGATCCGTTTGTTCACGAGCAGGCCCGCCGGCTGGCCATGCGATTGACCGAAGCGAAACCGACTGACGCCGAGCGGATCGACCTGGCGTACCGCACACTCCTGGCCCGCCCGCCGACCGCCGAGGAACTCGCGCTCGGGCAGGAATACCTCGCGAAGCGCGCCGAGCAGAAGGACCCGGCTCCCTGGGAAAGCTACGTGCGGGCCCTGCTGCGGACGAATGAGTTTGTGTATTTGAATTGAGGCCAACATATGACGCGAGAGTTACCGAAGAATCGGCCGAACGGCACCCGCCGCGCCTGCTTGCAGTCGCTCGCCGCCGGTTCGCTCCTCTTGCCGGGGCTCTTGTCGGAGCTGCTCGCCGGTGAAGAGTCTTCGGCATCCGGGGCAGCCGCTGCAGCGGTTGATCCGCTCACTCCGAAGCCCCCGCACTTTCCGGCCAAGGCCAAGCGGGTGATTTTCATCTTCAGCTCGGGCGGCGTGTCGCACATGGACACGTTCGACCATAAGCCGGAGCTGTTCAAGGCCGACGGCAAGATCACCGGGGCCGGCGGTGGCCTCTCGAACCAGCAAAAGCCGCTGGTTAAACCGCTGTGGGAGTTTCGCCCCGGCGGCGAGTGCGGGACGCTCGTCTCCGATCTGTTCCCGCACCTTCGCGAGAAGATGGACGACATCGCCCTGATCCGCTCGATGAAGAGCGACGACAACGAGCATTATCAGGCGACGCTCGCCATGCACACCGGCTCGTTCTTTTTCACGCGGCCGAGCATCGGCGCGTGGCTGAGCTACGGCCTGGGAACCGTGAACCAGAACCTGCCGTCGTTCGTCGTGATCTCGCCGTACACGCCGTATGCCGGCGGGCAGGTCTGGGGGAACGACTTTCTCCCGGCCTATCATCAGGGGACGCGGGTCGTCCCCGGCGACGAGCCGATTCCGAACCTCGCCCGCCGCACGCGCCAGGCCGGTCTGCAGGAAAGCGAGCTCGATCTGACCGCGGCGCTCGACCGGCGGCACCTGGCCGCCCGCGGGAACGACTCGGAACTGGCTGCCCGGATCCGGTCGTTCGAAACGGCCCATCGGATGCAGGCCGCCGCCCCTGAGGCGTTTGATATCGCGGGCGAATCCGCCGAGACGCTCGGGCTCTACGGCATCGAGCGCGGCGACACCAAGAGCTTCGGCTGGCAGTGCCTCGTCGCCCGCCGGCTGGCCGAGCGGGGCGTGCGGTTCGTCGAGCTGATCGACCGCGGGGCGAGCGACAACTGGGACGCCCACAGCGACATGAAACAGCACGAGCCGCTGGCCAAGGCGATCGACCTGCCGCTGGCCGGCCTCTTGTCGGACCTGAAACGCCGCGGGATGCTCGACGAAACGCTCGTCGTCTGGACGACCGAGTTCGGCCGCACGCCGGGGCAAGACGGCACGCGCGGCCGCGGCCACCATGGCGCGTGCTTCAGCTCGTGGCTCGCCGGCGGCGGCGTGAAAGGGGGCATCACCTACGGCTCGACCGACGAGATCGGCGCCACGGTCGCCACCGACCTCTGCCACGTCCACGACTTCCACGCCACGATCCTGCACCTGATGGGGATCGACCACACCCGGCTCACGTACCGCCACGCGGGCCGCGACTACCGCCTGACCGATGTGCACGGCAATGTGGTGACGAAGATCCTGGCGTGAGTTGCGGCTCCATTCAGATTCGATTCCCGCGGAACCCCGATGCAGACACTCGATTTACTCGTCGGTACCGTCGCGGTGGTGCTGGGTCTGGCGATTGCCGGGGGGGCGGCTATTGATGGGGCCTGGCTGATGAGTCTGGCGAAGCCGCGGATGTTGGCGGATGCCTTGGGCAAGCCGGCGGCGCGGGTTGTGCTCGGACTCGTGGGTCTCGCTTGCGCGGCGCTGGGCGTGGCGATTGCCGCCGGGTGGCGCGTGAATTGGGGCTGAGCCCGTTCACCGACGATTGAGCGGGCTACTTGGGCGTGCCTTCCTCGGCATCCTGCGGCTCATATCCGCTGCAGCGAGCGATCGGCTGCGGTGGATACTTGGCGAACCGCGCGTCCTCCTGCGACTTGCGGCAGAGAAGAAACGTCGAGCCGCGGCCCGACGTGACGACGCGCAGCCAGCGGCACGTGTGGCAGAGAGACGCTGGCAGATTCAATCTTCCACCTTCGTGCAGCGGCCGTAGATCGATCCGGCCGAAATCCAGCCGTTGATCCGCCCGCGATTGTTGCCGATCTGAAATCGCGGTCCGGAAATCGCCTTGATGAGATGCAGGTACTCGCGGCCGTTCACTTTGCAGAGCACGATGTCGCCAACTGCGAGCAACGCGACATCGACGGGCTCGACCGTGCACAGCTGACCCGACTCAATCTTTCCCGCCATCGAGCCTCCGCGGGGGCGAAACGAAACCGTTTCGCCCGCTCGCAATTTCTCAATGTGATGGGTCGCCCAGCCCACATTTCCCCCGCTACGCCAGCTTCCACGGACCGCGGTACGGCCGATCCGCCATCGCGGCGGCGTCTTCGTCGCCGACGACCTTCTCGGCCGACGGATCCCACTCGATCTTGCGCCCCAGGCGGGCCGCCATGTTCGCCAGGTGGCAGGCGGTCGCCGTCCGGTGGCCGATCTCGACATCCGCCGCCGGCAAATCGCGGCTGGCGATGCAGTTGAGAAAATCCTGCACGTGGTTGTCGCTCTTGTAGAGCCGCACGGCGGCCGAGCTGAGATCGGTCTTGAGAATCTCCGGGTCGCTGGCCGTGATCTTGCTCCGATCGACGAAGATTTGCCCCTTCTCGCCGACGAACGTGCAGCCGCCGGGGATGTCCTTCTCGCCCTGGCCGACGATGACCTTCGCGCCATTGGCATAGGTGAGCGTGACGCGGC
>JALORD010000027.1 GCA_025459145.1 Pirellulaceae bacterium
GGCCGCCGTCGCCGCGGCTCCGCTACCCGCCAAATGCGACAGAAAATGACGACGAGACATGCCACTCGGAACGATCAGACTCATGGGATTCTCCGGCAAAGTAATTCGCTCAAGCCCTGAGCGCGATTGGTGATTGTTTGGCAAACTCAGTGTTGAATGATGAATTCATTGCTGTTGAGCACAGCCCAGAAAATATCCTGCAAGGCGGCTGGGACATCCCCCTGACGTGCCGCGAGCAGCTTGTTCGCGATTGCTACCTCATCGCTCGACGGGCTGCGAGCCACGGCGGCTTGGAACAGATAGTCGATCTTCTCGGGAGCTTTCAATTTGCTGACGGCAATCGTCTGCAGGAAACTGCCTCGCTCGATGCTAATCGCGTCCTTGACGAGGTCGCCGTTCATCATCATTAAGGCCTGGGGAATCGTGCCGTTGAAGGTGGTGGCCTCGTCTCCTTCGTCCGTGCCAAAGGCAATGGTGAACTGGCGCAGCCAGTCGGCCTTGGCTTTCTCCTGCTCCTCGTAGCTGCCGCGCGTTTTGTGAGCCTGCGTCGCCACGAGCAGCGATTCGTACAGTTCCTCGGCCCGCATTTGCCGCAAGTAGAAGTGAGTGAACTTGGGCGATTCACCCAGCAACGGATCGTCGGCAGCATTTCCACGAATAACTTTACTCGACAGTGAGTAGGGCTCGCTGAGCACGATCCAGCGAATCAATTCCTTCAAGTTGAAGCTGTTTTTGCGGACTTCTCCTCCCAAGTAATCGAGCAGCGCTGGGTGCGAGGGGGCGTTGTGGGTGCCAAAGTCGTCAATCGGCTTGGTAAAGCCATAGCCGAGGAAGTGCTGCCACATCCGGTTGGCGATTGTCTTATCCAGGTAGGGAGACTGAATGACCAGCTTGCCCAACTCCGTTCGCCGATCGCACTCCGAAACGTAACCGCTCTTGCTGATCTCCGTTCCGTCGACAAATACAGGAAACGCAGCCTGCAGGAGACCGTTGCGCAGTTCATAAAACAGGATTGCTTCCGAGGCGTTGCCGTCTTCGCCGGCAGTATCCTCATTGACCAACTCTGCCGACTCGACATCCCGCGTTCCTGGAACAAATGTCCGCAAGGCACGCGTCTGCCGGAAGAAGGCGTTGAACTCCCAAAACTTCTGCTGCTTCCACTCGTTGAACGGATGGTTGTGGCACTGGGTGCACTGCACCTGCAGGCCCAGGAAAATCTTGGCCGTCATGGCCGTGGCCTGGGTTGCCTTCTCCTCGTTCACCTTCATGGCCAGAAAGTTCGTCGCCCCGTTGAATTTCTCGCTGCCAGGGGCCGTCGTTCCCGTCGCCGTAATCAACTCGTAGACCATCTGGTCGTAGGGCTTGTTGCGGGCGAACGAATCGCGAAGGTACTTTTGCATCCCCTCGCGGCTCGTCAGAGTTCGGTCCTCCAGACCGCCATTGCGGCCAATCAGGATATTGGTCCAGATGGTTGTCCAGTTGCGGGCATAGTCTTCGACGTGCGCATCGTCATACAGAAGCTTCGTGACCAGCTTGAGCTTCTTGTCGGGTTCGCGGCTGCCAACAAACTCGCGCAGCTCTTGAACCGAGGGGATGCGGCCCAAAATGTCCAGATAGACCCGGCGGCACCACTCACCATCGGTCGCCGGAGTGGAAGCAACGAGTCCGGAATCCGTCCAGACGCGCCGAATCTCCTCATTGATCCGCTGGACTTGCGGGAGTCCGAACGCCCGGGGATCAACTTCCTGGCTACGACCGGCCGTAGCGCCCGAAACTGTCGCAGCAGGCACACGGGCTGCCGACCCATTGACTGACGATACAGCGTCGTCCGTTGCCTCCTGGGCGAAAGCAAGACCTGCCAGCGCCACTGCCAAGGCGGAAGTCGCCAGCCCGGCGAAGCCCCCCCAAAAAGATCTTGTCATAGCGCCTTTGCTCCTGCCAGAGATTACGGGCGGAATATACGGAGGCCACTCCAATTGCCTCAATTATCCCGGTAGTTGGAAAACGAGTCTCTTACCCCTTTGTACTCGCTGCTGCCGCATGTTTTCATCCCGGAAACGAGGGAGTTGCGTGATGTCCTGAGTTCTTTTGGGGGGCCAGTGGTGAGGAATGGCGTCCCTGGACTCGATCCGGACGCCGGGCTTTAAACCCCCGGCAACTGACTGAGCGCTGAGCGCCTCCAGGGCTGCCTGCGCGGACAAGCGGCGTCAACAGATGCCGCAAGTCATTATCCAGAAAAGACTTGCCGCGAATGAACAACCTGAGCGCCGGGACATTATTTAACACAATGTTCACCTCGTTACACTCTGGCTGACCCTGCTCGCCGCAGGTCAATGTTCGGCGCAGGCATCCGACGTCGCCGACCTCATGACCGGAGGTCTTGAACGGCGCATAAGGCCCCAAGAACTATGGTCGAAGCCAGGGCGGTGCGGAGCATTCCGACTGAACACTGAGCGCTCGCACGGCTTCTGGCCCGGCAAGGCGGTGCCAATAGATTCCGCAAATCCTTATACTGACAATACTTACGTCGAATCGATCGACTGAGCGCCAGGGCGTCAATTAACACAATGTTCACCTCGTTACGCTCCGACCGTCGCCGCTCGCTGCCCGCTCAGACAACTTGTCACGTATTGTGAAAGACCGCAGCGGCTGATTCGAGGAATTCGATCAGCGCAGGCCTTCGCCTGCCCAACACTCACGGCACAAGGGGCAGTAAGTCGAAGCCGTACTTCGACCCTTCCGGGTCGATTTGCAGCCCGGTGGCAATGCTGGCATCACCCCACGTCCGACGAGTGTCTCGCCGAACTGCGAGTATACCACAACCTCCCCACATGGCCGGAGCCATTTTGGCCACAAAGATAGATCGCACAAAGACTTATGAAAAATCGCAAAAACCCAAGCAATTTTCCCCGTCGCGAGCGATTCTCACTTCCATTTGGAAGTCCAAGTCTGACAACGACTTTCGTCACACGCCGCCCTAACTCGTCTCGCCCCCCTCAAAGTACAACTGCCGCGTCTCGTGGTGGAAATCCGACGCGCCCGCCCATCGCGGGCAAGCTGCCCGCGTAGCGCCTCGGAATCCCCCGCGACGTTCGCCCCACTGCTTGCCGTTGCCGACGCCTCGCCCAATCACAAATCTGACCCTTGGCCGCTAGAAGTCGGAAAAATTTTGCGGGCTAGCTACGAATTGGTGCACACAAGCCAAGTCGCGGAAATGCATCAAAATGCAACATGTGTTGCGTTTTGATGCATCAAGAAAGCAGCAGGCGAGTTGAGAATAGCTCGCGCCAATCCCAACTCGCCTTGCTTGCTTAGGGGTCGCCAAGTAACCCCAATTCTACCTCTAGCCTCTATCTCCGACCGTTCAGGAAGCCCTGAATCGGCGGTGTTTTTCGCTTGCAAACTTGCCGATGCCTCGTTCTCAAACCGGCCCCGTAACAAAGCCGCTTCTCTCTTCCGGCCCCGCAAGCGAAAACGCGGTGCGTGGGTTGTTCAGTTCCGGCTGAACGCCCCGCCAAAAGCAAGAGCAATCGGCGTGCCAAATCGAAACGCGAAGCGAGACTGACTAACGTCCGGACGTGTCAATCTGTACAAGGCGGTTCAGGCTGCCGCTCTGAAAGCCTTCCAGATCGAGTGTGACGTATCGAAAACCCAGCCCGCGCAACTCGCGGATCAGAGACTCCCGAACATCACCTGCTACTAGTCTCGCCAATTCTGCAAGGGGAACCTCGATCCGAGCCAGATCGCCGTGGTGATATCGAATGCGGCATTCTCGCAGTCCCAGACGCCGCAGGACTTGTTCACTTTGATCGATTCGGGACAGCCGCTCAGGGGTCACTTCCAGGCCGTAGGCAACTCGGCTGGAGAGACAGGGGGTCGCTGGCTTGTCCCACACGGGTAACTTCCAGTGCTCGGCCAGGTTGCGAACGTCGACCTTGGAGAATCCGCATTCCGCGAGGGGACTGCGCACCGCAAAGTTTGCCGCCGCGAGCATCCCTGGGCGATAATCCCCTAAATCGTCGATATTCGCACCGTTGACAACCACTTGCACCCCAAGTTCGGGGAGTATTCGCTCGACTTGGCTGTAGAGTTCCGTTTTGCAGTGGAAGCAGCGATCTGGCGCGTTTCGAGTGTAGGACTCCTGAGCAATTTCGTGCGTGGAAATAACGTGGTGCCGAATGCCAATCTGGCGGGCCAATTGCGCGGCCTGTTCAAGTTCGCCACTGGCCAGACTGGCACTCACACCGGTTACCGCGATCGCCCGTTCACCAAGCACCGTGAACGCCGCCTGCGCCACGACAGCACTATCCACGCCGCCCGAAAAGGCCACCGCGCAGCTTTCGAGTTGGGACAGCCAAGCCAGCAGCGATTCACGTTTTTGGACAAGTCCGTTCATCCCATTATGATACGCGGTCGGGGGGAACGATCCAGGATGCCGCCATCGAGCGGCAGTGGCAGGCGTCTTGACGCTCTTGTGGCAGCGGGCGGATTGTGGCAGTCTGGCTGCACTCAGGAGGATTTCCCGCGCCGATGCCGTTTGAAGTGCTTACCACCGACATTCGCGGGCAGATGATCCTGCTCGGGACGGGTACCAGCGTGGGCGTGCCCTCGATCGGCTGTCCGTGTCCGGTCTGCACGAGCACCGACCCTCGCGATAAACGAACTCGCTGCGCCGCGGTCATTGGCCTGCCGCAGGGGAACCTGCTGATCGACACTCCTCCCGACTTGCGGCAACAATTGCTCCGCGAGCAGGTGGGGATTATCCACGCCGTGCTGTATACCCACGAGCACGCAGACCACCTGTTTGGCCTCGACGATCTGCGATTGTTCCCGTTCTACCTGGGCGGGCCTGTGCCGCTCTACTGCGAAGAACGCGTCGAGCGGAGAATTCGCCACTCCTACGACTATGCTTTTCGCGACGAAGAGCAAACGCACTTGGGTGCGGTCCCGCAATTGACGTTTCAAAGAATCGGGCTCGAACCGTTCGAGGTGCTGGGGGTGACGATGAATCCCGTCCGCCTGCTGCACGGACCTCGATTCGAGGTGCTGGGATTCCGGATTGGCAATATCGCCTACTGCACCGATGTGTCCCGCATTCCGGACGAGAGCATGTCCCGGCTGGAGGGGCTCGATGTACTAGTGCTCGACGCCCTGCGGCGGAGGCCGCATGTCACACACTTCTCGCTGGATCAGGCGATGGACGTCGCCCAGCAATTGCAGCCGAAGCGGGCCATTTTCACGCACATTTCGCACGATCTGGGGCATGCCGAGACCTGTGCGGAATTGCCGGCCGGCATGGAACTCGGCTATGACGGGTTGCGTATCCCGCTGACGTAAATCGGGCCGCGCTACTCGATTTCGAGTTCCATCAGTCCGATCCCGGCGAGCGTCAGCGTCGCCACGCCCAAAACCGCCGCCAACCAGAGCCGTGGCGTCTGTCAGTGCTGCAACCACAGCCGCCACTATTGAAACAGCGCCGCGTGCTTCGCACGCACTTTGCACGCCTTGGGCGCCGACACCGCTTGAATGTACGGCTGCTCGGGATTCAGGCGGGCGTAGTCCTGGTGATAGTCCTCCGCCGGGAAGAACTCGACGAGCGGCTCGAGCGTCGTCACGATCGGTGCGGGGAAGGCTCGCCGCTCGGTGAGTTCCGCAATTTTGTCGGCGGCGGCGACTCTTTCGGACTCGGTGGCGTAAAAGATCGCCGACCGATATTGCGTGCCGATATCGTTTCCCTGCCGGTTAAGCTGCGTGGGATCATGCGCGTCGAAGAAGACATCCAGCAGTTGTGAGTAGGAGATTCGGCGGGGATCGAAAGTGATTCGAATCACTTCGGCATGCCCCGTATCGCCCCCGCACACAGCGCGATAGTTGGCGGTGTCCGCCGCGCCGCCGGCATAGCCGCTGGTCACATCGAGGACGCCCACCAACGATTCGAACGCCGCCTCCGTGCACCAGAAGCAGCCGCCGGCAAGTACGGCGGTCGCCGTTTGCGGCTTGGATTCGCTGGGACTACCGTTCATCGCTGTTCACTCCTCGGCGCGGCTAGGCCGACTTGGCAATCGTTCCGACTACTCGTCTCGTCCCTGGTTTCGGGATGCGAAGCGCTCCGCCAAAAGTTGCTCAGCGCCGCCCAGACCATCTTCGCTACGTACGTACAGGGTACGATGCGGGAAGGGAATCTCAATGCCCAACTCATCGAATCGCCGCTTGATGCGCCGGAGCATCTCGCGCTTGATCTCCCACTGCCGCAGGGGACGCGTCTTGAGCGCGAATTTGATGACAACTCCAGAGTCGCCCAGGGCGTCGACGCCATACATCTGCGGCTCGTCGATAATCATCAGGCCAAACGTCGCGTCCTGTTTGATCTCGTGACAAATCTCCATCGCCACACCCATCACTCGATCGGCATCCTCTTTGTAGGCGACCGGGATATCGAAGACGGCCCGCGACCAGCCGTGCGTCAGGTTAGTGACCGTCGTAATTTGCCCGTGGGGGATGAAGTGGACTCGCCCCTCCAGATCGCGCAGCACGGTCATCCGAAGCGTGATCGCCTCCACCTGGCCGTCGACTCCGCAGATCCGCACGACGTCGCCGATCATGTATTGCTGCTCCATCAGCACCATGAAACCGGTGAAATAATCCTTGATCAAACTCTGCGCGCCGAACGCCACCGCCACACCGACGACGGCAGCACCGCCCAAAATGGGCCCGATCGGCACTCCCATTTGATCGAGGACCATCGCCCCGCCAACGAACACGACCACGGTGCGCAGCGTATTAAGTCCTACCGTGACAAGGGTCCGGGCGCGGTTCTCGCGCTCGTCCCGACCACCGCGCCGGCTGGTCGTGGTTAAGAGAAGCACAAGCCGGCTTTCGAGCAGTCGGGCGAACCACAGGACGCCACCAATCACCAGCAAGATGATGGCGATCTTCAGTCCTTCGTCGGAAATCCAGGCCAGGACGTTGCGCAGCGACCACGGGTTCGTCAGCGCCATGAGTTCATTCGAAGCTGCCTCTGCGGCCTTTTCTTTCTGCTGCAGGATGCTGGCCGAGTCCGACCTTTCGCCGAGCAGCACCTCGCGCTGGTGCTGCAGCTCTTCGATATGAATCGCGAGCCGCTGCGCCTCCTCCCGGGCCTCCAGCAACCCATTCTGGGCGGCGGTCAATTGGCGAGTCGCTTCGGCAATGCTCTCGCCCGCCGCGAGCTTGGTTTCGAGTTCGGAATTCAGTTTGTCGAGCGCCGCTTCCCCCGATTCGACCTTCTCCCGCGCAAACGCGAGGAATCGAACTTGATTCGCAATGTCCTCGTCCAAGGACTGGACACGCTTGTCGATGGCCTGAAGCTCCTCGGCGGCCACACGGACATCGTCGCTACTTGAGGCCACCTCCGCCTGGGCCTTCATCACCTCGGGGCTGACTTCCTCGGACGTGGCCGCTTTCGAGGGTGTGCCTTGTTCCTCGGAGAGTGGAATCGAGGAACCGCCGGAAATGGCTGGGTTGCTCAATAGTGGATGCAGCGGCGGCGCCGGCTGCGAGCCCGAATTCCCGTCCGCAGCACCGTTCGTTGAAGGCTGTGGACGAGACGGATCTTGAGAGGCGGAGCCGGGCGCCGCAGGCGAACTTGACGGCGGAGGAACCTTCGGAGCCTCTTCTGGCGCATTGCCGCGGAGCCGGTCGAGCGCCTCGCGATCCTGCTGCAGTTTGTTTTCGAGCGTCGCAATGCTCGCCTGCTGCGACTTGCGCTCTTCGATTGCCCGTTGAAATTGAGAGCGCGCCTCCGCCCAGCGGGGCTCGAGCTCGGCGAGGCTCGAACGCAGGACATCCACATCCAGGACGCGCCCTGCGTTCTGTGCCGCCGCCAGCTCACGCTTCACGTCGGCCAGTTCCTGGTCGAGCGTCTTGAACGCTTCATCTGCGCGGGCATACTCTCCCAGCGGGTCGTCGATGGAGGCCTGGAGCTGGTCGAGTCGCAACTGATCGGCGTCGATCGATCGCTGCAGTCGGGCTATCCGTTCGGCCTCGCTGAGCGCAGTCCCATTCGCCGCGGGGAGGTTGCTCGAGGGCTGGGAAGATTTATCGGGCGAAGCCGGTTGCCCAACGACCGATTCGACGCCAGCGAGCCCCACCAGCGCGGCCAGGACTCCCCAGACACCGATCTGTTTCCAGCCCCGCATGAGGTTTCCTGCTCCTGGTGATGGCTAAAGTAGCTCGTCTCCTCGGGTCGGTTGGTCGGCGACAAGCGCCACCGTCTCCGCGGGTGTGGCGTTTCGCGTTCATCTAGTATTTGAGCAACGGGCCACCAGGACAAGGCGCTGCGGCCTCGGGATCATCGCCGACGTGCTGCACGCATCGCGATTTACCGTCGAACAGGCGCGCAGGCCGGCAACCAGACCTGATGGCATTTCGGTGCAGGAGCCCCCTGGGCGCGGTGAACTCCAAGCCACTGGCGTGCTTTAACCTTCGGCATCTGTCGGACGAGGATCTTGACCGCGGTAGACCCCAGGCTTCGCCCGGCCCTCGCCGTCAAAGTCCCCGACGACGGGCTGGTCCCCTTCGCCGCCGAGTTCGAACGTGAGGTCGCCGTCGTCGATTTGGCGATTGCCGTTCGAATCGATGATCCACTTGCCGGCACGAAAGACACCGATCTCCTCGTTACCGTCGCCGTTGAAGTCGCCGACGACCGGGATGTCTCCCTCCTGGCCGAAGTGCGCGGTGAGATCGCCTTCGGACCAGCGGCCATCGCCATCCATGTCGAAGTGCCACTTGCCGTTGCGGAAGAGCCCCACGGAGCGAATGCCGTCGCCATTCCAATCGCCGGCGATCGGCAAGTCGGAAGAACCGCCGAATCGGAACACGTGGTCGATGAGGTCGGCCCGCTCGCGTCCTTTCGCCCCCAGCCGCATGAGCCGTTCGCCGTCGGTGGCATGCTCGGGATTGGGGGGCGGGTTCTTGGGTCGATCTTTGGCCGGGTCGATCGCCCGCGGGTTTGCCGAGTCGGGCAGACCCGGTTCGTGCTCCAGGTGCCGTGGGTCGCCGGCCCATTCGGGGCCAAATACGCCGATGTCGTCCTTGCCGTCGCCGTCCCAGTCGCCGACGACTGGCTTGTCACCCTCGGCTCCCAGCTTGCACCACAGGTCTTCGGCGTCCCACACGCCGTTGCCGTTGAGGTCGAGGAACCACTCGCCGTTATAGAAAAGGCCTAGTTCCGTGCGGCCATCGCCGTTCCAGTCGCCGGTGACGGGGATCGCGCCGGGAATGCCAAACGTGAGCGACTGGGATTCGCCTGTTTCTCCGGATTCCGCGCTGGAATGAATCGTCCAGATTCCCGCCCGCAGCCGCGAGGCTTGCCACTCCGCCCGTTCGACGAACATCGCCGGACGCCACACCACATCGGTGACGCGCGTGCTTTTTTGGCTAACCCGCGGTAAGCCTGCATCGATGACGGACAGATGCCAGGTGAAGTTGCTCGCCCCCCCCGTCACGATCTGCGGTGCGGGCTGCGGAACAAAGACTTCCGGAAAAATGAGGATCGGCGGGGGCTGGAACAGGTCCTCGTAAATCACGGGAAGTTCCGGCGGCACTTCCTCGGGCAGCGGCGCGGGTACCAGGATCGGCTGAACTTCCACCTCGCTGAAGTTGTTCAGCCGCGAGTGCTGGCCATATGCCAGCGGGACTTGGAGGATCGCGTCGTCCTTGAAACTGACCCCTTGCAAAGCGAAGGTCTTTACGAGCAAGGGACTTACGATCGTATCCGAATTAACCGCCAAGCCGCTGGTGGTGCCGGGCGTATCGATGCTGTCGATGTATTCCTTGGGATGGACCTGGAAGATCGAATAATTTCCCTGCGGCAGACCGCGGAATTCGTAATAGCCGTTGGCATCGGTCGCGACGCGCACCGGACCTTCGCCGTACAGCCCCGCGAGCAGTTCTTCACCCCGCACCGGTTCACCGGTCAGCGTGTGGCGAAGTTCGAGGACGACCCCTTTCAGCCGCAAGTCGTCGCTGGTCAGCTTGCCGTCGCGGATTTCGTACAGATTGTCAGGCACTTCGCCGTTGAACGTGATGATCGGAGCGCCGTCGCGGAAGACGTAGCCGGACAGGAGAGCCGGCGGCCGCTCGCAGAAATCGTAGTTCACGGCCGCATCGCCCGACCGCAGGAGGATCCCCGCGACCTGATCGTTCTCGGAATTATCTCCGCCGTGAGTACCAACTTTCTCGCCGCCGTCGAAATAGCCTGCAGGCTGCGACTCGCGGACCGTGTACTCGCCGGGCCGCAAGTCGTCGAACTTGTAGCGGCCGTCGGCACCGGTCAGCGTCGTGGCGACCAGATTGCCGGAACTGTCGTAGAGGCGAATCGTGACGCCAGCGATTCCCTGTTCGCCCGTTTCAAACACGCAGTTGGCGTTGGGATCGTTCCAAACGAGCCCCGCCAAGCTGACTGGCAACAGCTCGCAGAAGTCGTACTCGATGAGGGCGTCTTCCGGTCCCACGATAAGCTCGGTGATCAGGTCGGCGACGCTCGCATTGCCGCCGTGCGAACCGGCCTTCTGGCCGCCCTGCAAGTAGCCGCTGGGCTGCAACTCGCGGACGGCATAGGTGCCGGGGGCAAGATCCGCAAACGAATACTGCCCCTGGTCGTTCGTGGTCGTCGTTTTGATGACGTTGCCGCCGACGTCAAGCAACTGTATCGTGACTCCCGCCAGCGGCTGTTCATTCGGATCAAAGAGGCAGTCCTCGTCGAGGTCGACCCAGACCCGGCCAGCCACACTGCCCGGCTTCAGTTCGCCAAAGTTGTAATTGACGCCGCTTTCGCCGTAGAGCAGGTTGACGCTCGAGATCTTGTCGGCGGCGCTATTGACGATCCCCACGAGGGTGCCGCTGATCGTGCCGGCGGTATCCTTGCCGTCGATGTATCCGGCGGGTTGGACTTCGCAAATGGTGTAATTGCCGGCGTGGAGGTTCGTGAATTTATACGCGCCGCTGCTGTCGGTGACCGTTTGGGCCACTTGCTGGCCGCTGGCATCGAGCAGAATGACCGTCGTGCCGGGTATCGCCGCTTCGCTCGCCTCGAAGATGCCGTTGTTGTTCTTGTCGTAGTAGACGAAGCCCGCCACCATGGCCGGCTCGTGCTCGCAGAAGTCGTAGTTCACGCCATGCTGCCCGCCGAGCAACACAATGCTGCTGATCGTGTCGTTGACAGTCTTCTGTCCCACCTTCACGCCGCCGATCGTGCCGATATGATCGCCACCGTCGAGCAGCCCGACGGGAGTCTCTTCAACGATCGTATACGTGCCAGGAAGCAGGTTGGTAAAGGCATACTCGCCGTTCGCATTAGTATGCGTGACAGCGACGACATTCCCCTGAGCGTCCTTCAGCGTGATTTTGACACCCGCGAGCGGCCGGTTGAGCGCTTCTTCGCTGAAGCAATTTCCTTCCGCATCGGTCAAATGAACGCGGCCGCGGATCGAGGCGGGCTGCGCCTCGGCAAAGTCGTAGTTCACGGCGTGCTGGTCGCCCAGCGGAATGGAAATCTCGGTCAGCACATCGGGATCGCCCGCCACCGTGCTGCCGGTCGGCGTACCGCTGACTCTTCCAGGAATGGCGCCGACGCTGAAGTACCCCGCCGGCTGCGTCTCGCGAACCTGATAGGTTCCAGGCATCAGATTTAGCTCGGCGCCAAAGCGGTACTCCCCCTGGGCGTTGGTCTGGGTAGTGTGGCCCGTGTTTTGCCAAACACCCCCGACTTTCTTCCACAGGCTGATGTTGACGCCCGACAGGCCCTGTTCACCGGGATCCTGCAGCAGATCGCGATCGTTATCGGCAAAAACCTTCCCGCCGATCGTCACGGGCAACGGCACCTGCTGCAGCGACACCATCACGCCGGTGGAGCGATCGCGTTTTCCTTGGTAGTCATCCTGCGGCAAACCATTGGCGTTCCCCTGCGACTTCAGCAGGTTCGAACCGGCGAAAAGAGGATCATAAATATTGCGAAACTCGCCCGTGCCGCTCACATCGCGATAGTGCGGGGCCTTGAACGACGCCGAGAGCATCGACCCCTGAAATTCGACGCCCGAGGCGATCGGGTCGATCCCCTCGTTGATCAGCTGCTGGTTCGTTTCGGCGGGATCATAGTCCTGCAGTTCGTCGACATCGACGGAGAACACTAACTTTTCGCCCGCGTTGAAACCCTTGAAATTGAAGATCAGCTTCGAGCCGCCGTCGGAGACCTGCCACGTTACCTCTTGAATGCCCGTCGAGCTGACGATTTGCAAATTGAATGCCTCGTCGGCCCCTAAGCCCCCCTTGATCGTGTCGAAGATCATGTCGCCGACCGAGAGGCCCGGCGTCCCATGGTCTCCGTCGATGATGAGCTGCGTCAACTCGGTGCCGGAAGCCCCCCCCTCGAACAAGATCTCGAACGTATCGCCGTGAAGGTCCGAACCCGCATCCTCTTCCAGATACGTCACGCCCACCTTGAGCGGATCGGCATCCATGAGCCGGCGATCTTCGAGCGTCTCGAAACGGCCGCGGCGCAGGTGCGCCTGGTCTCGGCGCACGATCCGCCCTCGCGCGAGCCGGCGCGTTGTCCCTCTCGCGTCTGCGGCGGACTGCTCCGTCAGGGGCAGTTTGCCGCTTTTATGCCAGCCAGTCAGCAGGCTCCACAATCCCACGACGCACCTCCGTGTGCTTAGCGTGCAAAGCAAAGCTGTGGACTGAAAAACTTAAACGACGGGCCGCGATGTGACATCCATCGTTTCAGAAGTATCAGTCCTAGCTCCATCCATTCACTGTCGCGCTACCGAGTTTGGGGCGAATGCCCTTCGACCGCGGGCTGTCGACCCACTCTTGGCGGAATCGATTCAGCTCCCGCCACATGATCGGTGATCGTCCATACCCGAACGGTCGTATCGTACCCCGCGGAGATCAGCACCGATCCTTGCCGATCGAGGGCCGCGATCGTTCCGGTGTGCCCAGCGAGCACTCCTTCTTCGCGCTGTTCCGCCACATTCCACAGTCGAATCAGGTTGTCGCTGCCGGCTGCCGCCAACTGGTCTGGGCCGCAGAAGACGAGCGCCTGAATCTTGGCCGATCGCCGAGGTAGATGAAATCCTCCCGTTGATCCGCCGAGCGGCAGCACGTGAATCAGCCGATCATCGCCGGAAGATGCCAGGTGCGTGCCCGCGGGCGAGATGGCAATCGAGCGAATTCGTCGCTCGTGCGCCGGCAGGTTACGTGCCTCCATCCCCTCCGAGAGAGGAATCAGGCGAATCGTTCCACACCGCCCGCCCGCGGCGAGCCACTGATCGTCGGGAGTGAACACCACGGACCGCATATCCTGGCAAGGCGCCGAATGTTCGGCCGCCAAAGTGCGATTAGCTACGTCATAAACGCGAACCACCCCCTCAAACCCGACGGCTGCCAGCTTCGCTCCGTCGTGGCTAAAGCGGATTGCGGCAATCGCAGCCGGATGGACGGCCAGTTCTCCTCTTGGTTCGCCGGTGCGGGGATTCCACAGCAGAATTCGCCGATCATTGCCGGCGGTCGCTAAGGTTTCCCCATCCGGCGAAAAGTCGATCGTCCGGACCCAGTCCGAGTGCCCTCGCAGCCGATGTTCCAGCCGACCCTCGGCCAGGCTCCAGATCCGGGCGATCTGGTCGTCGCCAGCCGTCGCCAGCAAGTTGCCATCCTTGTGCAGCCGGACAGCCGTGACGACGGGCGGCTTGTCCGCATCCTCTTCGGCGGGAAGCTGCACGACGCGCGATGGCCAACTGATCGAAAGCGCCTCGGTCGCCGCACCGATCTGTTGCGTCAGGAGCCAACTGGCCGCGGTTGTCCCGGCCAGCAGGCCGAGAAACCTACGACGACTGAAATGTTCCATAACCCGTATCGTCCAAGAGCGAGGGACAGCCAGCCGGAGGACGGCTGGAGCGCAGCGGCACTTAATTGGAGATATCGGCCCGTCGGCAGTTCCCCGTCCAACCAGTGCCCTGAGAAACTTTGCCTCTCGTGTGGAGCAGGAGGAGAGGGCAATCTGGGAAGATCGGGAGAAATGCCACTTGGGAGAATTAGGCGGACTAGGTTACTCTGGAAGCTTAGGTATCACTAACTTGTCTTCTGAGCGAAGGTATGGGTAAGAAGAAATCCGTCCAGCGCGCTATCGCGAAACCAGCGAAGCGAGCTGCCCAAAAGGCGGCGAAATCAAGCTCGCGCACTAAAAAAGCCAGCGGCAAAAAGCCGCAGACGAAGCGGTCGGCCAAACCGATCGCCCCAAGAACGGTTTCTTCGGGGGCAAACTTACCCAACCCGCGCGCCCAGAGCGCGGATGCCGCGCTGGGCCGGGCCCAGGGGTCCCAAGAGGAGAAGCTGTATCTCCTCTTCAAGGAGGACTTCCATGCTCGGCAGATATTCGAGTTTCTGCGGGCGGAGACGGTGCAAGATCTGGAACAGTTCTCGCCGCAGGAGATCGTGAAACTCCTCAGCCAGCCCATCCACGCGACCGTCCGTCGAATTCGCCAGAAATTGGCCGATCGCAATCGTCACTTGGCCGGAGACGAAGCCTTCGTGATCGACTACAAAGAGCGGTCTCGCGCGGACTAGCCGCCGCAAACTGTTGACGGGACAGCGCGAGCAGCTTCGCCATCGCCCCGCATCGCCTTGCTCGCCTACATGGACACTCGCCCCGCCGAACTGCGTTTGCTGGAGAATCGCGGCGATCTTGCCTCCGGCCAGGTGCTCTGCAACACGGTCGGACGAGCACAATTGGCGCGGAAACTGGCGGCTCGCGAAGGCACTACTTTCGTCCACTGTTTTTTCTTCGATCTCTTCCAGTTGCAGCAGGCTCGCTTCGCCGAGGACTTCCTGCCTCCTCAGCTCACGTTTTCGTGCGAGGCGGATCTTCCGGCAGGCACTTTCGACCTGGTCGCGCTCTGTTTCTCACGCAGCGGAGATGCGGAACTGGCGCGCGACCTCCTGCAAGCGGGCCATGAGCGGCTGGCGCCGGCAGGGCAGATGGCCATCTCGGTCGAGAATGCCGGAGACAACTGGTTCCACGACCAATTGCAGGGTTTGTTCGGCAAGATCACGCGCCGCACTTACCCCGACGCGACGGTCTATCTGGCCACTCGCCCCAAGCCACAGAAGAAGCGTAAGAGCTATGCCAGTGAGTTTTCCTACCGAGACGGCGAGCGGGTCATCCACCTCCGCACACGTCCGGGCGTCTTCAGTCATCGCGAGGTGGACAACGGGGCCAGGGCTCTGATGAAGGTGATGTCGATTGCACCCGCGGCCCAAGTCCTCGATCTCGGCTGCGGCAGCGGGGTAGTGGGGATTACCGCCGCGCTGCGTGCGCCGGATGCTGGCGTCCTGGCAACCGACAGCAATCCCCGGGCAATCGAGGCGGCGCAGTGGGGCGCGGAACATAGCGGCGCGGCGAATCTGACGGCTTCACTCGACTGCGACGGCAGCACCGTTCCTCGCGGCTCGTTTGACCTGGTGCTGACGAATCCTCCGTACTATTCGAACTTCCGGATTGCCGGCGTTTTCGTCGGCATCGCCCAACGGTCGTTGCGCGCGGGGGGAGAACTCCTGGTCGTCACCAAGACGCCCGATTGGTACTTCAAAGCTCTCGAGACTGGCTTTGTCGAGATCGAAGCCATTCGCGCCGGCAATTACCAGGTCGTCCGGGGGCGGCGCAAGCCCACTTGAACCGGAGCGAGCCGGCTCAGATCTCGAACTGCTTGAGCACGTCGGCCGGGGCCGCGTCGTACTTCAGGGGCTCAATCGATGCGCCGGCTCGCCCCTGGCTGAGGCTGCGAATGGCGCTGGAGTATCCGAACAACTCGCGCAGCGGGGCATGAGCCTCGATAGCCATCATCTTTCCGCGGCTTTCGGTTTTCGCAATGAGCGCCCGCCGCTGCTGTAAATCTCCCACGATGTCTCCCAGGTAATCCTCGGGAGTAATGATGTCGAGCTTCATGATCGGCTCGAGCAATACTTTGCCGCCCTGCTCCAACCCTTTCTCGAAGGCGTCGGCAGCGGCGATCTTCATCGCTCGCTCGTCGGTCTGTTCGGCGTTCCATTCTCCGCGGAGAGCGGTGACTTTAAGCTTCATCAGCGGATAGCCGGCGATCCGCCCGCCCCCTTCTCCGCACCCGCGCAGTTCGTCCAGGGCGGCCGTCAGGAATTCTCCCGGCAGCGAATCGGGGGGCACTTCCGCCAGGAGCATGACCGGAATCGTCGACTGGGGGGCCGGCTCCATCCGCAGCGTAAGCTTGGCAAAGAGCTGCTGCCCGGCGATCATCCGGTGGCATTCCCCCGTCACTTCCACCGCCCGGGCGATCGACTCGCGGTAGCTGACCTGCGGCTTATGGAACTTGATGTTCAGATTAAAATCGCGCAGCAGACGATTCTTGATCACCTCGAGATGCAGTTCCCCCATCCCGGCGATCAAGGTCTGTCCCGTCTCGCTGGGCTGCACGGCGAGCGTCGGATCCTGCCGCTTCAGCATATCGAGCGTGTCGAGCAACTTTTTCCGCTCGGTCGAGCTTTCCGGTTCAATGGCCATCGAGATGACGGTTTCTGGAAACTTGATCGATTCGAGCAGGATGGGCTCGCGAGTGTCGCAAATCGTGTCCCCCGTCACACTCGTCCGCAAACCGATGATCCCGACGATGTCTCCCGCTTCGACATGGTCGACCTGCTCTTCTTTTTTGGTGGCGTGAATGTGCCACAGTTGGGCCACGTTCTCCTTGACGTCCTTGCCGGGATTGAGGACGCGGCTGTTCGACTTGAGGCGTCCGGAATAGACGCGTACCCAGTGCACATCGCCCGTCTTGGCCGGCAGCACCTTGAATACCAGCCCGCAAAAGGGCTCCTCGGAGTCCGCGGACCGCTTCAGTTTGCTGGGTGCTTTCTTCTTATCGGCGACGCTCTCCCCTTCCACGGGCGGCACATCCAGCGGGCTCGGGAGATAGTATTCGACCGCATCCAGCACCGGCTGCACGCCGACGCCGTGAAGTGCCGATCCGCAGAGCACAGGCTGCAGTTCCAGGTGCAGCGTGGCCGTACGGAGCGCGCGCCGAATAACGTCGGCCGGAATGGGCTGCTCCGCGAGCGCTAGCTCCATTAGTTCGTTCGAGTAGTTGTACAACTTCTCGAGCATCGTCTCGCGCCACACTTCTGCATCGGCGAGCAGCTCTTCGGGAATCGGCTGCCTTTCGTAATTCCGTTCGTCCTTGTCGAAAGGAAAGACGAGGAGTTGCATGTCGATGAGGTCGATCACGCCCCGGAACGGATTGGCGACGTGCGGCGGCCCCTGGCCCACGGGAATCTGGATCGGGACGGGATTCGCTCCCAGGCGCTTCCCCATTTCGTCGACAACCGACTCGAAATCGGCCCCCTCGCGATCGAGCTTATTGATGAACGCGATCCGGGGAACCTTGTATTTGTCTGCCTGGCGCCAGACCGTTTCGCTTTGGGCTTCGACCCCCTCGCGAGCCGAGAATACCACGACGGCGCCGTCCAGTACCCGCAAACAGCGCTCGACTTCCGCCGTAAAGTCGACATGCCCCGGCGTGTCGAGCAGGTTGATCGTGACGTTTTTCCAAGGAAACGTCACGCACGCGGCATAGATCGTGATTCCGCGTTCCTGCTCTTCCTTGTCGCTGTCAGTATCGGTCGTGCCATCGTCGACAAACCCCATCCGATGCTTGGCTCCGGAGAGGAACAGCATTCGCTCGGTGACGGTCGTCTTGCCGGCATCGATATGGGCAATAATGCCGATATTGCGCAGCGTTTCTATCTGGCGTGACATGGAAGGAGCAAGGGGTTGGGGGCGCGGGCCAGAAACGAGACCGAGCGGCCCAGGCTAATGTTCGTCGTCGTCGCTCATCGCGATCCCCCCCCGCTCCAGTTTCTAGCCCCGAGCCCGTGTGGCCACTTCATCTCCGCGCAGCAAAAAGCCGCGATGGAAACCACCGCGGCTCTGGAGTGACTTAAATTACCAGGCAAAGTGAGCGAACGCTTTGTTCGCGTCGGCCATGCGGTGAACGTTCTCTCGCTTGGTATATGCCGCCCCTTCGCGGTTGAACGCCGCCAACAGCTCGTCGGCCAACTTGACGTACATCGGACGTCCCTTCTTCTCCCGGCAAGCGGCGAGCAACCAGCGGATGGCCAGCGACTGCTGACGATTCCGATTAACCTGCATCGGCACCTGATACGCGGCACCGCCTACGCGACGGCTGCGGACTTCGATATACGGTTTGACGTTCTCGAGAGCCTGATGGAACACTTCGATTGGCTCGCGATCGTTAACCTTCTCGCGGATGATCTCCAGCGCGTCGTAAAACACCTGCAGGGCGACGCTCTTTTTGCCGTCGACCATCAGGCAGTTGATGAACTTGCCTGCCAGAAGCGACTTAAACTTCGGGTCCGGCTTGAGCGTTGTCGAACTAGCTGTGATTTTTCCCATCAGAAACTCGAATGACTCAGACTGTTACACCGACCGATGTGTGATGCGACGTTGCGAAGACTGTGCAATTAGCAACTAGCTCTTTTTCGCGCCGTACTTGCTGCGAGCCTGCTTGCGTCCGTTGACCCCCAGCGTGTCGCGGGCCCCGCGGACCACGTGGTACCGCACACCCGGAAGATCGCGGATACGACCGCCGCGAACGAGCACGATCGAGTGTTCCTGCAGATTATGCCCCACGCCGGGGATGTACACCGTGACTTCGCGACCTGTCGAAAGACGGACACGGGTGATCTTCCGCAGGGCCGAATTCGGCTTCTTCGGCGTCATCGTGCGGACGATCAGGCAGACTCCCTGCTTGAACGGGCACTTTTCAAGCACTGGTGACTTGCTGAACACCCGCTTTTGACGGCGCGGCTTGCGAACGAGCTGATTGATCGTGGGCATGCGTCTTATTTACGCTTTCGGGTACTTTGGAATCCCTTATGGTACCGACGGTGAGCGGGGTGTCAAGCCGATGAAAGGCCGCTGGCGGTCGCCCTTGGTGGTAACGATCCACCGGTCGACAACGAAACGGGGCGGAGTCACTCGGAGGTCGACGACCTCCGAGTTTTTGCATTCAGCCACCAGATTTTCAACCTACTCCCCCCCTCCCAACAAACTTTCCAAAGAGCTGGGGGTCTTCGCGGGCTGCGACGATTCGCCATTCCCCGCCTCGGCCTCTTGGCTGAGAAGCGGGAAAGCCTTCTCCAGAGCCATGCTCTTTTCGGCCTGAATCGCCTGCAGCGCTTCGGGACGGTAACGAACTTCGGAATCCTGGAACTGTCGGAATCCGGTACCAGCCGGAATCAAGTGTCCCAGGATCACGTTTTCTTTGAGCCCCACCAAGTGATCAACCTTGCCGGCCAGGGCCGCTTCGGTGAGCACTTTCGTCGTCTCTTGGAAGCTGGCCGCCGAGATGAAGCTGTTCGACTGAACGGCGGCTTTGGTGATTCCGAGGAGCTGCGTGCTGGCAGTTGCGGGCTTGGGCTTCACGCCCTTGGCAGGCGTACCGCCGAGGGCCTCGATCTGTGCATTGGCCTGCTCGACCGCCTCCTTCGGAACAATCGCGCCGTCCGCGAAATCACTGTCTCCCTTGTGCGTAATCTTCAGGCACTTAAAGAGATTCGTATTGACCTGCCGGAAATCGAAACGATCCATGACGAGCCCCGGGAGCAAGCTCGTATCGCCCGCGGTCTCGATTCGCACCTTCCGCAGCATGCGAGCGATAATTGTCTCGATGTGCTTATCGTTGATATCCACACGCTGGCTGCGATAGACCCCCTGCACTTCGTGAACCAGGTATTGCTGCAGGGCCTCTTCGCCCGAGATTCGCAGAATGTCGTGCGGCACGAGTGGTCCGTCGACCAAGGCCTGTCCCGCCTTGACGTGATCTCCCGCGTGCACGAGGAACCGCTTGCCGTGCGGCACCAAGTGCTCGCGCTCGATTCCGCTTTCGCTGCGGATGATGATCGTGCGTTTTCCGCGCCGCTTTTCCTGCAGAATCTCGACCACCCCGTCGATTTCCGCCATCACCGACGGATCCTTCGGCTTGCGGGCCTCAAAGATTTCGGTCACCCGCGGCAAACCACCCGTGATGTCGGTAATTCCCGCCGCTTCACGCGGCGTTTTGGCCAGCACCGAGCCGGCGGAGATGACCTTGCCTTCGTCCACGACGATGTGGGCCCGTTCGGGCAGGTAGTACACATCGAGCGGCTTCCCTTCAGAATCTTCGAGAACGATCTGCGGATGCAGTTCGCCCTTGTGATCCATGATCAGACGCCGCATGTTGCCGCTCGCGTCCTTTTCGATACGCAGCGTTTCACCTTCGACGACGTCTTCATAGCGGACCTTGCCCGCTACTTCCGAGAGAATCGGAATGCTGTGCGGATCCCACTCGCAAAGAACCTGGCCCACTTTGACCATTTGATTCTCGTCCACCCGCAGAATCGCACCGTTGGGGACATCGTATTTCTCGAGCTCGCGGCCGCGAGCGTCGAGTAGCGAGATTTCACCGTTCCGCGTGAGAACGACGTTATTCCCCTCTTCGTTCGCCACGAACCTCATGCGTGTGAACTTGACGATACCTTCCTTCTTTGCCTTGGTCTCGCTTTCTTCGACGCTCGTGTTCACCGTGCCACCGATGTGGAACGTACGCATCGTCAGCTGAGTTCCCGGCTCGCCGATCGACTGGGCGGCGATGATGCCGACTGCCATTCCTTCTTCGACGAGAGCGCCCGTCGCGAGGTCCATCCCGTAGCACAGCCGGCAGACACCCAGGGCAGCCTCGCAGGTCATGCCGCTGCGCACTTGAATTCGCTCGAGTCCCAGATCCTCGATCTTGCGGGCAATCTCCGGCGTGATCAGCTCGTTCTCTTTCACGATCACTTCGTCCGTGATCGGATTGACGATGCTTTGCCGGCTGGTCCGCCCCGTAATTGCGGCCGAGAGCTTGACTTCGACCTTTTCACCGCGGTAGATGACCCCCTTGGTGATCCCCTGCGTCGTACCGCAGTCGACCATCGTGACGACGACGTTCTGGGCGACATCGGCCAGT
>JALORD010000302.1 GCA_025459145.1 Pirellulaceae bacterium
CGTGAACCTCGCCCACTTCTGCATTCCGCAGTTCGCCGAGGTGTTTCCGAATAACTACAAGCAGGATTGGCGGAAGCTGCCGCGGGAGATTCCCGATAGCTTTGTCCGCGAGTTCGGCGAGTGGTGCCGCGAGCACGGCGTGAAGGGGAAGTACAGCATCGTGCCGTATCCGGCGTGCGTCGGCTGGGTCGATCGCGAGATGCCCGGCTGGACGCGGAAGGAGCTCAACGAGAGCTTGAAGCTCGTTCGCGACTTTATGTGCCAAGACTGGGACATCCACCCGGAGATGATCACGCACACCTGGGCGATCAACACCAAGACCGGCCGGCCGTACGAGGAGCGGACCGAGCGGTTCATGGAGAACTGGGGCTTCTCGGTCGGCAAGTCGGTCGACGAACTGACCGACTATCTCGGGTATGCCCTGCGGGTGCTAAAGAACGCGGGGCTGCCGTGCGAAGGAGTGACGACGCCGGGCGGCTTCGGCAGCCGGGTAATGCCGCAGCTGGCCCAGGCGACGCTGGCCAGTTGCCGCGACGTGTACGGCGTGAGCTTGGCCCACTACTTCCGCAACCTGTACACCGACGACCGGAGCGTCATGCCGCTCGTGCAGTACGCCAAGGGGCTCGCGACCGACGATCCGCAGTGCGTGGTGTCGGTTGTCGGCTGCACCGGCGATTGGTTTGGCGGCTGGGACGGCCTGGAGGCGGGCTCGGTCGATCAGTTCATCACGGCTGATCTGAAGGGGGGCCGCCTGCCGCAGGTGATCGACCGCGGAGAACCGGCGATTCTCGTCTGCCACTGGCCGGGAATTTACTTTAACGGCGAGCGGGTGGGATTTAACATCTTTAAGGAAATCGTGAAACGGCTGAACGACCGGTACGACAACCTGCTCTGGATGAAGAACAGCGAGATCGCGCGGTACTGGGCAGCGAAGGAGCTGACCGCGATCAGCCGGGAGGGGAACCGGGTGTCGCTGGCGGCGCCGTTCGCCTCGCCGCGGTACACGCTGAGCGTGAGCGTGCCGGAGTCGGGCGCGATTAAGCGCGTGGCCGTTCGGGCGGCGGGCCAGGAAGGGCCGCTTGAGCTGAAAGAAGTCGATCAAGCCCTGAAGCTCGTCCCCGGCACGTGGCATCGCGGCCGCGGCGGCGTGTTGGCTTGCTTTGACTTGCCTCGCGGACAATCGACGCTGGAGCTGTTGTAGAATTGCCGATAACAAGCCTGTTCGACTACTGCGGGAGGGAAGATGTTTCCAATTTTGGGCAACCACGTGCCGCTTTGCGATCGGCTTACGCGCCGCGAGTGGCTGCGAATCGGGGGCGTCGGCCTGGGCGGGCTGGCTCTCCCGCATTTGCTCGAGCAGCAGGCCGCGGGAAACACGCGCCGCCCGTCCACCGCCAAGAACGTGATCGTGGTGTTCATCACCGGCGGCTTTCCGCAGCACGAATCGTGGGATCCCAAACCCGACGCGCCGGCAGAAATTCGCGGCGCGTTCGGGACGATTCCCACACGCACGCCCGGCTACTTCGTCGGCGAGCTCATGCCCAAGACTGCGGAGCTCACCGACAAGATCGCCGTGATCCGGTCGGTGGTGACGGGCGACAACGCCCACTCGACCAGCGGCTATCAGATGCTGACGGGCGTCCCACACGCCCCGCTCAATCGCGAAAACGCGGCGCCGGGCCGCCCCAACGACTGGCCCGCGGTCGGCGGGATCGTACAGGCGCTCGTGCCCTCGCAAGGAGGACTCCCCGCGTCGGTGGCGCTGCCGCGGCGGATCGCCAACAACAACGGGCAGGATCCCTGGCCGGGGACCGACGCCGGATTTCTGGGCCGCAAGCACGATCCGTGGCTCCTCGAATGCAATCCGGCCGACGAAAACTTTGCCGCACCCGGCTGCTCGCTCTCGGCCGATGTGCCGCCGCTGCGGCTCGATCAGCGGCGGTCGCTCCTCGACCAGTTCCGCGCGCATGCCGAACTGCTCGATCGCACCGCCTCGGCCGCCAATCTGGATCACTATCGGCAGCAGGCGGTCGACCTGATCGCGGGCGGACAGGCACAGGCCGCCTTCGACCTGACTCGCGAACCCAATGCGATGCGCGACCGCTACGGCCGCACGATCTTTGGCCAGAGCGTCCTGCTCGCTCGCCGGCTGGTCGAGGCGGGCGTTTCGCTGGTGCAGGTGCAATGGGCCTCGACCGAAAAGAACCGCCCCAACGGCGGCGGCTGGGACACGCACGAAAAGCACAGCGAAAGCCTCAAGGGCTGGCTGATGCCCGAGTTCGACCAGGTCTACTCGGCCCTGCTGACCGACCTGATCGACCGGGGAATGCTCGACGAAACGCTCGTCTGCCTGGTGACGGAATTCGGGCACACACCCAAGTTCAACGCCAAAGCGGGGCGCGACCATTGGGGACGTGTCTTCTCGATCGCCCTGGCCGGCGGCGGCATCCGTGGCGGAGTCGTCCACGGTTCGAGCGACCGGCACGCCGCCGAACCGATGTCGGATATCGTCCGCCCTTCTGACTACCTGGCTACCGTGTTCCACTGCCTGGGCTTCGAGCCCGACACAATTGTCCACGATGTCCAGGGCCGACCGTTCCCAATCTCGCGGGGAACGGTGATCGAGTCGATCCTGCGATAGGATTTCGATCGCGAGTGGCGAGGCAGAGCCTCGCCAGACGCAGCTACCGCTTCAGCTGCTCGGCGACGAACTCGTCGAGCGCCTTCGTCGCGGCGTCGCCCGCGAGGCCCAGGTCGTCGTTCAGCTTCGAGTGGTCCGTATCGCGGGCGCCGAACAGCCGGCTGGGGATTTCCGCTTGCCGGAGGACGTTGTGCAGGCGCTGGGCCTGGGCCGAGGTGTCCGGGTGGCTGCTGACGTACAGGATCAGAAACGGCGGGATCCCCTTGTTCGGAGCGATGTGCGTGACGGCCGAAAAATCGATGTGCTTGGCCGGGTCGCTGCCGAACTTTTCGCGATGGCCGACTTTGGCCTGCGGCAGTCCGTGCACCTGCCGGCGGATTTCGGCGGTGGTGATGATCGCCGGAATGTCGAACGTATCGCCGTCGACCGGAACGCACCCCTTCAGGCCGGTGAGCGGGATCCCCTCGGCCTTGAGGTAGCGATTGTCGGTACAGAGGATCGCGGCGAGTTGGGCGCCGGCCGAGTGTCCCATGACGAAGATCCGCCCCGAGTCGCCGCCGTACTTGCCGATGTTGCCATGCACCCAGGCGAGCGACTTGGCGACATCGGCGATGATCGTCTCCATCGGGACATTCGGCAGCAGGCGATAGTTCGTCGAGACGAAGACAAACCCGCGGTCGACGAACGCCTGCGGTTTGTGCTGCACGCTCGATTTATCGCCCGTCTGCCAGCCGCCGCCGTGAATCCAAAACACGACCGGCAGGTCCTTGGCGTCGGGGGGCGCGTAAATATCGAGCACCTGCCGCTCGGCCGGCGGATCGGCGTAGGGGAGATCGCGGTGCACGACCATTTCGGCCGCGGCGGCGAGTCCCGTGGTGAGCAGGCAAGTCGAGATCGAACCGACGACAAGGGCGGCAAAGCATTTCATGCGAGGAATCCTTGGGGCTTTTGGGCTACGGCTGATGCAGTTGAGGCACCTGCCAGGAAGCGGGGGAGGAGGTCGTGAATCGCTTATCGGGAACGGCGATCGGCCGGCCTTTGATGCGCTGTCCGGGGTTTAATCGGCTCCCAGTGGAATCGATTCCCTGCAGTCCTTTCACTTTGCGAAGCGTCGCCAGGAGCCCTTCGATCTCGCGGTGGGAGCGGCACGTTGTTGAAACCACGATCGCCTCGGCGTTGTCGAACACGCTGATCGCGCCGGGACCGCCGACCGACGACCAGGACTCAGGGGCAATCGTCGTTTCGATGAGGTCGACGAGTTGCGTGAAGTCGAGCCGCTCGCCTTGCGCGCCGCCACCCGAGGACACAGCGCGGCGGCGCGCCGCGCGAACAACGACCAGGTCCTTCACCGGGTAGACGCGCGTCTCCATCCTGTCCGGCGACTCGATGTCTTCCGGTGTCGAGATCAGGATGACGCCCTCGTGAACCATATAGTCGAGCTCTAGTTCATCGAGCATAAGTGTCAGAATCGATTCGAGCGGCATGGCATGGAGTTGCCGCGTCACCGGGGTATCGACATTGACCCCCGAATCGGTGAGCGACTTTTCAGCGAGCAGGATCGGCACCTGAAACTGCGTTTTCAGCTGCGCGACCACGTCTCGCAGGGGCGTTTCGACCGCATCGAGCGAACCGCGCCGCCGCAGCGCGGCCTCCAGCCTCTCGGTATCGGGATGAATGTTCACGAGCCGAAACGACGTCTGGGCCGCGGCTGTCATCGAGAGCGCCCTAAACGCTGCCAACAACACTAGGAGGAAGAGAGCTGCCGCCCATGCTGTTTTCGCCAACATCGATCGGTTCCTGAACTATTTGCCCCCGAGCCGCCAGAATAGCTGGCCCGAGGCCCCCGCGGCAACTATCATTCGTGTACCAGCCAGGGGCAATTGGCAGGTGGCGCCGGAGTCCGGGGAGCATGCAGCGCACGGATTCCCTTCGCGAGAGCTCGATTCGCTCGCGCGCCGCTTGCCCGCAGATCTATCTAACTCGCCCTTCGACCCTCTCTCTGCTGGGAGTCCGCTCATGCTGTGTCGCGACTTGCGTCTGGGTATCGCTGCGCTATTTCTGGGCTGGGCTGGTCCGGCGGCAACGCCCGCCTTCGGCCAGGCAGCACCGCCAGCTGCGCTGCCGCCCGCGGCACCGCAGCAGCCGCTGCCGCTGGCCCGCGTCGTGATGTTCAGTTCGAGCGTCGGCTTTTTCGAGCATCGGGGCGAGATCGACGGGAACCGGCAGATCGAGTTTGCGTTTAAGACAGCCGACATCAACGACTTGCTCAAGAGCCTCGTGGTCCGTGATCGAGGGGGCGGACTGGTGACGACGGTCAACTACGGTTCGCCCGAGCCGCTGGCCCGCACGCTCCGCTCACTGGCCGTCGATCTGACGGAAGCCCCGACGCTGGCCGAGATTCTGCAGCAGCTGCGCGGCCACCGGGTGCGGGTGCAGACCACCGCCGAGGTGGAAGGCGTAGTCGTGGGCGTCGAGAACCGCTCGCTGGCCGTGGGGGACAAGGAGATGCAGGTCCAGGTGCTCAACCTGCGGACCGACGCGGGACTGCGCAGCGTGCGGCTCGACCAGATCGAGCTGACGCGGTTCGTCGAACCGGAGATCGATCGGCAGTTTCAAGAGGGGCTCGACCTGATCGCTTCGCAGTACGCCAGCGACGAGAAGCGGGTGAAGCTCGACTTCCGCGGCGCGGGGAAGCGGGCCGTGTCGGTCGGCTACATCCAGGAGGCTCCAGTCTGGAAGACGAGCTATCGCCTCGTTCTCGACGAGAAAGAACAGCCCTTCCTGCAAGGATGGGCGATCGTCGAAAACACCACCGCGCAGGACTGGCGCGACGTGCAGTTGACGCTCGTCAGCGGCCGGCCGATCTCGTTCCTGATGGAGCTGGCCGAACCGCTCTTCATGGCTCGCCCGCTGGTGACTCCCGAGCAGCACGCCTCGCTGCGGCCGCGGGTCTACGATCAGGATCTGGCCGCCCGCGAACGGGAATTTGCCGAGGCGGGCGACCTGGCGAGTCGCGGAGGCATGGGCGGGATGGGCGGCATGATGGGGGGCATGGGGGGTGCGTTTGGCGGCGGCGGCGAAGGGCGGGAGTCGCGACCTTTCGTCACCAGCGTTGTTCCCGTCGTCGATAGCGACATGGACCTCCGTGAGGGAGTGGCCGCAGCCGCGAGCGCCGGCGACGTGGGGGAGCTGTTCCGTTATGTGATCAAGCAGCCCGTAACGCTGCGGCGCAACGAATCGGCCATGCTGCCAATCGTCAATAGCGCCGTGCAAGGCGAAAAAGTGGCGATCTACAACCCGGCGGTCCACGCCAAGCATCCGCTCGCCGGACTGCGGCTGACGAACACGACCGACCTGCATTTGCTGCAGGGGCCGATCACGCTGTTCGACGGCGGCGAGTACGCCGGCGACGCCCGAATCGAAGACATCCCTCCCGGCTCGACACGGCTGGTGAGCTATGCGCTCGACCTCGAAACCGAAGTCTCCGTCGCTGAGCAGCCCGAGCAGCAGGTGCTCGTTGCCTTGGCGATTCGCCGCGGGGGCCTATGGCTCAAACATAAAGTGACACGGCAGTCGCGCTATACGCTGAAGAACTCGTCGACCAATGCTAAGAAGCTGTTGCTGGAGCGGCCCGTCGATGCCAATTGGAAGCTTGCCGAGCCCATGCCTCTGGAGACCACGCGAGATATGCATCGTCTGGCGGTGGATGCAGAGCCCGGGAAGACCGCGACCGTCGATGTGGTCGAAGAGCGGCAACTCGTAGAGACTGCGGCGCTGGCGGGGGCGGCTGCGCGATCTGGAAGCCGAGCAGGGCCGGATACGCACCAATCTGCAAGCGACATCGTCCCTGCGGATTGACGACGTCAACGACGAGAATCGTGCGTCGCGCCAGAACCTGCTGAAGCGGTACCTCGACAGACTATCCAGCCTCGAAACTGAACTGGAGACCGAGCGCACAGCTTTGGCAGCACTGCGTAAGGACGAAGCCGCCAAGAGCGAGAGCCTCGGCAAGCTGCTGGAGTCGCTCGTGGCCGAGTAGGGCAAGACACCGGTGGCCCCGACGTCTTCGCGCACTCCCGTCCGCCGACGGCGTCGGCGGACCACTTTGGAACCCGTGCGAGGGCGCGCTACTTAGACAGATCCTTGAGGCGGATGTTCTTGAACTCCGTCCACATCGGTTTGCCGGCGTGCAGTTGCACGGCTAGGATCCCTTCGCTCAGGGCTTTGGTCGGCTCGTTGTCGGTGAAATCGAGGACCAGCTTGCCGTTGAGGTAATGCTGAATCCGGTTGCCGCGGGCGATGATTGCGACATCGTTCCAGTCGTCGAGTTTGAACAACTTTTCAAAGCCAGCCTGGTCGATAAGGTCCTTCCGGAGCACCTTCTTACCATCTTTTTCCCAGGTCGCGACCTCGCCCACGAGGCAAATGCGGCCGCGCGAGCCTCCCTCGTCGTAGATGAAACTCGAAGTGTTCGGGAATTTGATTTCGTTCCGCAGCTCGTGCTGATAGCCACGAACGACCCACTTGTTGCGAGGGTTCCCCTCGGTGATGTGCTTCGAGCGGTACTGAATTCCGGAGTTGTTCGTGGCATTGCAGCGGAACGACAGCCGGAGGTCGAAATCCTTCAGTGTGCCGTCTTTCCAGATCAGGAACGTGTTCCCCATGGCGGCGTTCTCGGCCGTCGTTTCGCCGTGGATCACGCCGTCCTTGACGCTCCACAGCCGGGGGTCGCCGTCCCAGCCGGTGAGGTCTTGACCGTTAAACAGGACCTGCATCCCGGCCGGCTCGGCGGGAACCGTGTCGGGGGCGGCCTCCTGGGCAGTCAGGGAGCTGGAAAGCAGCAAAGCGGCAATCGTCGCCTGGAAACAGCGGATCATCAGCATACTCCGGGTGTAGTGGCAGTGGTTTGCTAGGGAGAGGCCGCACGCCAAAGCGGAGCGACCCGATGGAATATCTAAGATACGCGACAGCCGGCCCGGCAGCATCCGCCCCCGCGTGGAAAGCGCGGCTCAATCGCCCACGGCGAATCGAAAGTGGGTCAGCCGAGCCTGCGGCTGACCGGAAGTGCAAGTGGATCGTCCAATTGCCACACAGACCGGCGAGTGGCCTCGCCGGTCCACTTTGAACAGCCGCGCGGCGCTGGCCCGAGCGGCCCGTCGCTGGATGTTCATCACGGCTCGGGGTAACCTGAATTCAGGTGGATTGGAAGGTTGCCGAACTGAGCGGTTGTGGTGCGCTTCTGGCGGCGGCTGGTGTAGGGACTATTGATGAACAGCTGTTATCTGAATTTGCTCGCCCGACTCGGACTAGGCCAACTCGGACAAGCCGGGTTCCTCGCGCTCGTTGTGGCGACGGGTTTGGCAATGAGCGGCCAGGCTGAGGACCGCCTACAGTTCAATCGCGACATTCGGCCGATCTTGTCCGACAAGTGCTTCTATTGCCACGGCCAGGACGCCAACCAGCGGAAAGCCGATTTGCGGCTCGACGACCGGGCCGCGGCGATCGAGGCGGGGGCGATTGTCCCGCGTGACACTGCGGCCAGCGGCCTCGTCGAGCGCATCCACTCGGACGATGCCGACCTGGTCATGCCGCCCCCCGCGTCGAACCGGCAACTCTCCGCCGAACAGAAGAAGCTGCTCGAGCGGTGGATTGCCGAAGGGGCCGAGTACGAGACGCACTGGGCGTTTGTCCCGCCAACGCGGCCCCCTCTCCCCGACGTAAAAGATGCGGCTTGGGTTCGCAACCCGATCGATCGGTTCGTCCTGGCAAAACTCGAAGCGGCGGGCCTCGCCCCTTCGCCCGAGGCCGACCGGGCCACGCTCATCAAACGGCTGTCGATCGACCTCACCGGTCTGCCCCCGACGCCGGAGGATGTAGAGGCCTTTGTGGCCGACAACGACCCGGCCGCGTACGACAACCTGGTCACGCGGCTGATGGACAGCCGGCACTACGGCGAGCGAATGGCCCTGCCGTGGCTCGATGCGGCCCGCTACGCCGACAGCAACGGCTTTCAGCAGGACGGCGACACTTGGCAATGGATCTGGCGCGACTGGGTCGTCCAGGCTCTCAATGACGATTTGCCGTTCGACCAGTTCACGATCTGGCAGTTGGCGGGCGATCTGCTGCCCGAGGCCACGACCGAGCAGAAGATCGCCAGCGGATTCAATCGCAATCATCTGCTCAACGGCGAAGGGGGCGCGATTGCCGAAGAGCAGCGGTTCGTGATCCTGTTCGACCGGATCGACACGACCTCCACGACTTGGCTCGGCCTGACGATGGCCTGCGCCCAATGTCACGATCACAAATACGACCCGCTGACGCGCCGCGACTACTACAGCCTGCTCGACGCGTTCAATCGCGTTCCTGAGAGCGGCACACCGCAGCGTCAGAGCGCGCGGATCCGCGTCGCCGCGCCGTTTATCGAACTGCCGACAGAGGAAAACACTGCGAAACTGGCCGAGCTTCGCGCCGCGATGGAGTCCCTCGAAGCGGAGTCGAAACCGGTGCTGGATGCAACGTTTCGCGCTTGGCGGGCGGGGCTCTTTGCCGATGGCGAGCCGGCCGACGGCCAAGACTTGCCGCGCAACTTGACGCCTCTCCTACGAAAGCCCGAGTCAGAACGAACCGAGGCCGACAAAAAGTCGATCGAGAGCCAATTGCGGCGGTTCTTTGAAGACAAGGTGCGGCCCGATGTCGTGAAAGACCTGCCGCAAGTGGTCAAGTACAACGCCGCCAAGCAGAAGTTCGAAGAGTACCAGGGGGATCAGATTCCGCGGGTCATGGTGATGAGCGACGCCAATCCGCGCGAAACGCATATTCTCGATCGGGGCGAGTATCTGAAGCCGCTCGAGAAGGTATCGTTCGCCACGCCCGCCGCTCTGCCGCCCTTGCCGGACGATGCTCCGCGCAATCGGCTGGGACTCGCCCAATGGCTCGTCGCGCCGGAGCATCCGCTTACCGCGCGGGTGCAAGTGAACCGGATGTGGCAGCACTACTTTGGCGCGGGCATCGTCAAAACGGCCGAGGATTTTGGGGTGCAGAGCGAATACCCGCTGCACAAGGATCTGCTCGACTGGCTGGCGGTCGAGTTCCGCGAAGGAGGCTGGAGCATGAAGCGGCTGCACCGGCTGATTGTCACGAGCGCGACGTATCGACAGTCGAGCCGCGTGTCGCCTGAACTGCGCGAGCGCGACCTCGAGAATCGGCTGTACGCCCGGGCGAGTCGGCTGCGGATGCCGGCGATGATCCTCCGCGACTGGGCACTCGGCTCGTCGGGGCTCCTCGAGCGCCGCCTGGGGGGAGCACCAGTCTATCCTTATCAGCCGGCGGATGTCTGGGAGCCGCTGGCGATTACCAAGGAACGCGATTTCACGTATCCCAAGTCCTCAGGAAGCGATCTCTACCGGCGGAGCCTCTACACGTTCTGGCGACGGACGATCGGGCCGGCGAATATGTTTGACGCGTCGAATCGGCAGACGTGCCGGGTGCGGCTGGCGACAACGAGCACGCCGCTGCACGCCCTGACGACGCTCAACGATCCGACGTGGGTCGAAGCGGCGAGGGTCCTCGCGCGGGACTGCCTCAAGTCACACAGCACGCTCGATGAGCAGCTCACACTCGCCTTTCGGCGGGTCGTGTGCCGCACGCCCAGCGAACGGGAACTGGCACATTTGCGGCGTGCGCACGACAAGCAACGGGCGATTTACCAGAGTGACGCGGCAGCGGCTGCGTCGCTTTTGGAAGTCGGCGAATCGCCGCGCGACGAGTCGCTCGACAAAGTGGAGCACGCCGCTCTCACGTCCGTATGTTTGGCGATCTTGAATCTCGACGAGGCGCTCACTCGCGAGTGAATGCTCCCCGATGCGGAAGCTCGCTTCCACTCTCCCCAGACGGCAGGATCCCAGCATGACAACCGATATGCATCTCGAAAACATCGCCCGCGTCACGCGGCGGCAGCTCTTTGGCACGGCCGCCAGCGGCGT
>JALORD010000303.1 GCA_025459145.1 Pirellulaceae bacterium
GCTGGCAAAAGTTGGGAAAGATGTTGGGGCCGCCGCAGTCCTGATTGCAGCCGGCGCTTCCATCGTCATCGGCCTGCTGATCCTCGGGCCTCCACTCTGGTTGAAGCTGCAGGCCCTTTTTTAGCCGTGGTTTTTCCGGCGGCAAGTACAATAGCTCTGGCCACAGTGGGATGAGGGGCACATGCACCCCGCATTCCTGCCCAGTGACTGCGGGATTCGCGGAACCAACCTGACTTGCGACGAAGGACGCTTGTACGGCCCTCGGTCCCCACCTAGAGTTGATTCTGATGCCGGCCGCTTCCCGAATCCCCGGGAACCGCAGTCGGCAATCCCCCGCTCTGATGACGGCACGCCGGAACATGCCGATCAGCTTCCTGAACAAACTGGCGGACATTTTCTCCGATCGCAAGGTCGACCTCGGCGAGCGATTTCAGCTCGTTCGCGAGGCGGTCTACGGGACAATGTCCAATTTTCATATGGCGATCGACCGTCCCACCGGGAAGACCGTGGGGCTCAAGATCCTCGATCCGGCCAAGACGGCCGCCTTCGAGGCCCGCTTCAAGGGGCTCAAAAAGCCCTCGGAAGGCAAGATCGCCCTGCAGCTCAAGCACGAGCGGATTGTCGAGACCTACGAAGCGGGTATCTCCAAGGACGGCAAGCCCTTCATCGTCATGGAGTTCGTCGAAGGCTCGGGGCTCAACACGCTCATCCTCAATCGCGATCCGATTCTGGACGGCAACCGACTAACCCTGTTCCGGCACATGGCCGAAGCGATCGCCGCCTTGCATAAGGCGGGCTACATTCACCGCGACGTCTGCCCGCGCAACTTCATTGTGTCGCCGGACGGCAAGTCGCTGAAGCTCATCGATTTCGGGCTCACGATTCCCCGCACACCGCAGTACATGCTTCCCGGGAACCGGACCGGAACGCCTCTCTTCATGGCTCCCGAGATCGTCCGCCGCAAGCCAACGGACGAAAGGGTCGACATCTTTTCGCTCGGCGTCTCGGCCTACCAGATGTGGACCTTCGAGTTCCCCTGGCCGTCGACCGACACGACCGGCAAGGGAGCGCTGCAACACGACAGCAAGCCCCCCGAGCCAATCACGAACAAGCTGCCCAATCTTAACAAGATCATTGCCCGCACGATCATGCAATGCATCGAGCCCGATCCGGCCAACCGTCCTGAATCGGCCGAAGCGGTGCTCAAACTGCTCAAGCAAGTCGAAGGGGACGCTTAGGCAGCGGCTAAGGGATCGCGGTCGCCGCCCGGGCAGCTGGCATCTCGATCAGCGTCAGTCGCACGGCCTGGGCGCCGTGTCTACCTGCCCCCCGTTCGGACAGCCACAGTCGCTCGAGCGCCGCTACGTTGGCAATTCCATAGACCTGTGACAGCGCTCGGTCGTACCCGTCCCGCTCGCCCAGCTTCAGGAACTCAACAAACCGTACCGGGTCATCCCGTTTGGCCAGCAAAGCCGCTACCGAAACACTCTGTCCGTAGAAGGCTGGCACCCGCGTCGGATGCGGATACGACTCGATCTCGAACAGCTCGGGCAAGCGAAACGCCGTACGATTGGCTAGTCCCATCGCCAAATCGCGCTCGTGCAAGGCTCGTTTCGCCGCCGAGTCGGCGAGCATGGCCATCCCTTCATCGGCCCACCGGGGCGGCTGCCGACCCTCGAGCAGGTCCGCCAGGACCACATGCGTGAGTTCGTGCGGTAACGATTCGATTCCCAGCGAACTGTCTCCTCGGAAATCGATTCGCCGCCGCGAAACGTTCTTCTCCCGATCAAAATCGATCAGGCTGCTCCCATAGCTTGCCCCGCCGCCGGGACCGACCTGGGCCAGATACGCGTTGCGGTGGGGATACACCACGACCTCGCATTTCGGCGACCACGCCTCCCGGTGTTCTCCGCACCAGAACGACTGGAGCTTTCTCCGCCATTGCTCACACAACACGGCCGTCGCGCGGGCATCGTGACCGCGAGCCAGACTTCGCACTTTGAAGTTGGTCGACTCGGCCTGCGCAGAGGTCCCCGCCACTTCATCCGGGTTCACCCTCTCGGGATCCGCCGCACTCATTGCCAGGACCACCAAGATCGAATGAACGGACGCCACTGCCGGGCTTCTCCCACGCGCCGCAGGCCCTCCAGCAGGCCTCACGACTCGTGACAGAAGTCAATTCCCGCGCCAAGCGCGCGCAATACGTCCGCGGGATTCCGCACCGGACCACATCGACATGAAGTAAAGTTCTGGCGGACAACAAGTTGCAGCGCACTGAACTCCGCTCGACAGCAATCCACACTTGCAGCGCCGAGGACTGCCCGTGCCCGCTTTTCTGGCACGCCCCGCTTGTCCGAGCGGCAATGCCATGCCCCGCGATAGTGTCCTCACGAGCCGATCGATTGCCAATTTGTCACCTGCCAAAACTTGCAATCGCGCGGAATTGGGCGGAGAATTTCTTGAAGAGTTCTCCGCGAAACCGCGTTCTCCCCGGCGATCGGGCTAAGACCGCAGGTTGCGATGGGAACTCCAAAAATCGGATGCGCCATCGATCGTAGGTTTCCTCTCTCCAACCTGTTGTGAGGTGCGCCATGAAGTGGGTTCTATCGTCCGTTGCGCTCGTAGGTCTCTTTGCCGCTGTCGCCGCGGCAGCTCCTGGCGATGTCGTTCAAGGACCGGCACAAGCGCCTGTTGCCAAAGCCGTCCAGGCTCCGGTTCAGGCCCCTGCGGCCAAAGCCGTCAGCCCGGTGCAGGCTCCGGCGGCCAAGGCGGTGCAAGCTCCAGCTGCCGTCCAGGGTCCGGTGCAATCGCCCGTTCAAAAGGGAGGCCCCGTCACGGCCCAGGTCGATTCGGGCTATCGCAGCTTCTCGTATCAGCCCGCAGAGGCAGCGCCAAGCTATTCGACCTATAGCTCCGCCGGAAGCAGTCGGCGTCCCGCCTATACCGATGCGGCGTTGAAGGCCCTCGGCCGCTACTAAGCGACGCCCGAACGTTCAGCGCCGATCGTAACGTGCCACGCCCACCACCCGTGGGCGTGCAGCACCAGTTATCGGGGCGTGCACGAGAATTGAGGCACGCCAGTTCAAACCCAGCGAGATCAAACCCAACTAGTCAAACCCAGCCGGTTAACACCCAGTCCGCTACTTCGGCATTAGCGTACACATCATTCGCTTGCCTTGGTTCTGGATCGATCCTTCGAGCTTGCCGAATTCCAGCAGCTCAGCGACGACCTTATCCATCACCTTTTTGCCTTCGTCGATGTGTGCCAGTTCTCGACCGCGGAAGATCACGGTGACGATTACTTTGTCTTTGTGTTCGAGAAAGCCTTTCGCCTGCTTGATCTTGAACTCGATGTCGTGATCGCCAGTTTTCGGCCGGAGGCGAATCTCTTTGATCTTCGGGTGGTGCGTCGCCTGGTGCGACTTCTTGTTCTTTTCGTACTTGTACTTGCCGAAGTCCATGATTCGGCAGACTGGAGGGCGCTCGTTCGGCGCAACCTCCACCAGGTCGAGATCCGCATCGCGGGCTCGTCCCAGCGCCTGATCGACAGGCAGAATTCCCAGCTGTTCACCTCCCGGTCCAATGACTCGCACAGGCGAGATGCGAATCTGTTCGTTTACCCGAGTCGTAATCCTCTCAGCGATTGTCTGGATCCTTTACGGCATGTGTGTGACGAACCCCTAGCGAGCGCGACAATCGGCTCGGCACCAGGGGTTCGGGTGGATAGTTGCCACGTAAATATCGCCTAATTTGCCGAGAAATGCAAATGGGGCCCCAAGCCAAATCCGACACACCCCAATCCACCACCGCCCCCTTGGCTGTCTCGCTCCGCCCCGCAATCGCCCGGTAAGCTCGCTACAATCTTTTCCCGCGGTCCTCCCTGTTCGCCGGTAAATTCCCGCGGCGCCTTTCTCGAGGTTTTCTGTGTTTGACCTGCTCCTTCATGGCGGCACCCTCATCGACGGCTCGCGCACCGGCAATGCCGAGACCGGCGGCCCGCCGGAAATCCGCGATGTGGCCCTCACTGGCGGCCGAATCGCCACCATTGGCGACCTGGCCGGCGCCCCGGCCCATCACACACTCGACTGTCGGGGACTCGTCATCGCCCCCGGCCTCATCGATGTTCACAACCACAGCGACGGCTGGATGCTCACCACGCCTCACCAGACCTGGAAAACGACCCAGGGGTTCACGACCGAAATCCTGATGGCCGACGGCATCAGCTATGCCCCCGTCAGCGAGCAGAACTGGCGTTCCTGGCTTTACTATCTCCGCTCGCTCAACGGGCTCAAACTCGCCGACTACACCGGGTGGCGGTCGCTCGCCGACTATCTCGACCAGATCGACGGCCGCAATGTCCAAAACGCCGCGTTTCATGTGCCGTATGCCAACGTCCGGGCGCTCGCCACCGGCTTTGGCCGCACGCTGCCGCCGGACGACTTCCAAATGCGGCAGATTCAAGCCGAAATCCGCCGCGGCATGGAACTCGGCGCGGTCGGCCTGTCGACGGGTCTCGACTACATCGAGCAGTGCCACGCCACGACCGACGAACTGGTCGCCGCCTGCGAGGCGATTCGCCCGTACGATGGTCTCTATGTCACGCATGTTCGCTACAAAATTGGCCTCCTCCCTGCCCTGCGCGAAGCGATCGAGATCGGCCGGCGGGCTGGCGTGAAGGTCCATATCTCGCATCTCAAAGGCTCCTCACCGCAGGAAGTCGACGAGGTTCTGGCCCTGATTGACTCGGCCCGCCGCAACGTCGACCTGTCGTTCGAGGTCTATCCGTACCAGCGCGGCTCGACGATGCTCAACTTCCTGCTCCCCTACGAAGTCTGGCAGGATGGCCCGCTCGGCGTACTCCGACACCTCCAGCGCCCCGAGATTCGAGCCCGCTTTCGGGCTGGACTCGACGCCCTGACCGTCCCGCTCGACGAGATCACGCTCGCCTGGACGGTCGGCGATGTGGCGAAGCCCTACTATGGTCAGACCCTTTCCGAGTTTGTGTCCCAGACCGACCAGCCGCTCGAAGACGTCCTCGTCAATCTGCTCATCGATTCGAACCTCGGCACGTTGATGGTCCTTGGCCCGTTCGGTCAGGATCACCTTGTCGAGCCGCTCGCCCAGCACGACCTGGCAATCCTGGGGAGCGACGGCATCTACTTTCCCGGCGGCGCGACCCACCCCCGCGTCTTCGGCTCCGCAGGCCGCTGGCTTGGTCCCTGGGTTCGCGACCGGAAGGTTTTTTCGCTCGTCGAAGCCGTCCACAAGGCAACTGGCAAGTCGGCCGAGCGATTCGGCCTGGCCGGCAGCCCAGCCAACTGCAGCCCAACCGACTGTGGCTTTGTCCGCCCCGGCGCCCGGGCGGACCTCCTCGTCTTCGATCCAGCCACCGTGACCGACCATGCCACATACTCCGAGCCCCAGACCAACTGCACAGGCATCCACCACGTCCTCGTCGGTGGCGTCCCCGTGGTCGCCGACTCCAGTCCGCTCGACCTTACCGGCGACCTGCCAGGCCGCATCCTCCGCCGGCATTCCTAGCCGATGGAGCCACTGAATACCTGAACGCCCGAGCGGGACCTGCATCGCGTTTTGGCGTTCAGCGGCATACTCTAAAACATTGTGTCGAAATACTTTGCGCCGATTCTCGCGAGTTCACTCGAAACCATTATTAAACAAAACGTTCACCTCAATCTGCCCTTTAGCCATCCAAGCCGAGCCCAACTTTGGTTGTATTAGGTGACTTGTCATCCAAAACCCAGCTCCAGGTGAACAGCCCCCAATCGGGGTATTAACCAAACGGCAGGCCGCCGACTGGTGAGCGTACCGAACCAATGCCAGCCTCCAACAACTCTGCCACCATCACCACTGCCATCAACCCAGCCGCAGAACGCCCCACCCACACCCTCTACCACGCTCACACCGGCTTCTTCCCCAAAAACGTGATTCCCCTCCCAGCCGCCGACACACCGCGGCCGCCGAGTATACCACACCCTCCCCGTTCCGCCGGAGCCACAAATGCCAAAAATCGATGGCGCAAAAGGCCTTATGCAAAATCCAAGAAAACCGGAAAATCTTGCGCCAAAATCAACGCCCTTATGGGGCCGCAGCCGGGGCGGTTGTTTCCCCCCGGAAGTGAACCTCCCGACGGTTGGCCAGCGCTGGTGCCTCCAACCTAGGCTTGAGAGCGGCATCCGTGGGCGGTGCCAGTCTGTCGTCAGCGACGTGATTTCCTTTGAACCGCTGCGTGTGCCACTGACTTGTCAGTGCGAACTGCAAGTCGGCGACCTATTTCTTTAGCGCCGCAAGCTGCATTCTGGCAGGACGTCGGGCCGCGTTCCCGACAATCGATCCTTTACAAAAAGGGGTATCCGCCGACGGGCAAAGGCGAAGCGGAACGAGGTCGACCAGCAAGGG
>JALORD010000304.1 GCA_025459145.1 Pirellulaceae bacterium
CTATGCCTATCCGGGCAATGTCCGCGAGCTCGAGAACATTCTCGAACGGGCGGTCACGTTGTGCTCGGGCGATCGGATCGTGCCCGATGACATCCAGCTCAAGCAGGGCGTGGGGTTCGACCTGCCTGCCGCCGGGGAGGACTTGCCGACCGACGGGCTCGAGGGGCAGCTCGAACACATCGAGCGCGAGGCCATCGTGAAGGCGCTGGAGCAAACGCGGTACAACAAGACCAAGGCGGCCCAATTGCTGGGGATGTCGTTCCGGCAGCTCAGGTATCGAGTGAAGAAGCTGGGGATCGAATGAGTCGTTCCGCCCTCGCATTGCGAGCAGCAAATACCGCAGTCGGCCTGACACTACCCAGTTTCGAGTCAAGAGTGATGATTCGATGGGGCTGCTGACACTCCTTCCGATTCTGGGTATTGCCTTTTTCCTGGACCGCCGTCTTCATGTGGGAGCGGCGACGGGCTGCTTGATTTCCGTGGCGTCAGTCATCCTTGTGCTCTTCGCGGGTGGGCTCCTGGATGTCCTTTGGGGGTCCGCCCTTGGCCTCAATCTACTTGGCTTCGCGATGCTCGCGAACGAAGTCAGGATCAAGCTTCGGCATCCGAATACTCGTTCAGTACCGGTTCCACTGGGTCTGCTGGTCATCGCGGCCACTGTATTCTGGGTCACATACGGCGGTAGCCACTTCTACTTCTACGACGAGTATTCGCATTGGGGCGTGTATTTCAAGGAAATGGCTGCATCGGACGCCTTCTGGCCAGGCGATACCAATGCAATGCATGCTCGCTATGTGCCGGGTCCTGCACTACTGCAGTATTTCTTCAGCGCGTTCTCGACCCCGTCAGAAGGCAAGGCATTTCTCGCTCAATTCGTTCTCCTGCTGGCGCCCTTGCTGGTTCTATTCGAAGGCATTCGTTGGCGCCAGATTCACTGGTTGCTCGGAGTTGGCGCACTCTGCCTGTTGACGCTCACGAACTACAGTCCCGGTGCACGCACTCTCTACGTCGACCATTTACTTGGTGCGTGGTTTGTCGGAATCCTTTTGTGTTTCGCACGGGACACGCACCGGCGAGCGCGGCAGGCGATGATTTACGCAGTGCCGATCGCCGCGATGGCGCTGCTGAAGGACGTGGGCCTCGCGTTCGGATTCGCGACCGCGGCGATCATCGCAGTCCTGGTTGCACATCGAGAGTGGACCTCCGATAAGTCGATACGCGCCGCCGCGTATAGCGGGATACTGACCTTCTCGATATTGGTCCCACTTGCGGTTCTTTGCGTTCAGCTTTGGGCCTGGAATCGCGATCAAGCCAGTGCGCCAGAAGACATGCTGTCTTCGAGCCGAATCGCCGCAGGTTTGGCGACGTCCGCGGCCGAGGCCAACACGACGATGCAGGACGAGGTCGCCAGTCTGTTCACGGACGCATTCCTAACCGTCCAACTGGCCAACACCGAGCGATACTGGCGGTTCAACGAGTTCACCTACCCCCAACGGCAGTATTTCACGACACCACATCGGCTGACGGGCCTCCACCTATTCGCTGTGTTTGTGGCATGGTGGATGGGCCTGACCTGGGTATTCCGCCGCGACGGGTCGGCACAGATGTGGTCGATTCTTGGATTCGGCCTACTGCTGACGGCGAGTGGGTACATCCTGTCGCTCCGCTTCAGCTATCAGTTCGCTTTCGGCGACCGAGGCATCCTGTTGCCCTCGTACACCCGGTATGCGCAAACAATGGCCTTGGCGATGGTCACGATGGCTTTTGCCCCGCTGCTTCCAGCATTTCGTGAGCTTACGCCGAGGACTCGAATCAACGCGGGCAGCATCTCCGTTCCAACTGGCACCGCGTTGTTCGTGCTCGGACTCATTGTCCTGTACGCATTCGAGACTCCTCAGGCACGAGTGATCCTGGGTCAGGAGCCGCGAACCGAACTGCGCCAGAAGCTGGAACCGCTGGCTACCGCGATAAAGGCGCAGACCGGCGATGGTTCGATTTGGATCTACTTCCCGGCCGACGAGCCCAATGGATTCATTGGACGCATGCTGCGGTACCTGCTCACCCCTGCGCGCACGAGAATCGAGTCTTCCGCAGATTTCTTCGATCAGGAACCGGCAACGGTCGCGGCGGCATGGCAGGATTTCGATTACGTCTGGATCGCGGTTTCGTTGCGCCCGGAGATCACCGGACGCCTGATGCACCATGTCTCGGGAGACCTGGCAACCCCATTGTTTCGTGTGCGGCCCGACGCGCACGGCGGGCGTTCCCTCGAACCGATCCCGTTGGGAGAGGGCGGTCCTTAGCGCCGGACCGCTCATTTTTCGCACGGGCGGGGTCACAGTGCCTCGCGGCTGGCGTCCGAAGTGCCCTCACGGTCAATCCTCCAGAGGCGCGCATATTGATACGCGCCTCCAGGGACATTCACTTCGGCCAGCAGCCGGAACGAGGATGGCACCTTCGAGACGTCGCCCCAGAGAAGCGCGTCAGTAAGCGGATCTGAGACGCGCGGTGCTTCATCGTACGGGACGAGGCCGAGCGACCCGTCGGACCGGACCAGCACGATGCCTCTGGCCCGAACGAGTACGTAACGGATGGGCTCCGCAGAATCGAGCAGTTGCTGTGGAGACTTGTTGAAAAGATGATGGACACGCCAAACGGCATCGAAGTGCTGCTGCGTCAGCAGAAAATTGTTCGCGATGATCGAGCAATCCGTGTGGTAGCGGATGACGTGTCCGTCGTTGCTGCGCGCAAGCACGATTCCAGAATCATCTTCGCATGCTTGACGCAACGCAGGCATGATCGACCGCGTCAACTGGTAATAAACATCGTTTCCCAGCTGCTGCCCACCACCAAGCCCGTATCTCACTGCGGGGTAATAGGCCAGGGCGAATGCCGCCGTTACTGCGATCATCCGTGCTCTCCGATCCCCGACGGCGCCGGCACGATCCGCATAGACCAATACCGGCAAGTACATTGCCAACGAGCCGTAATACTGAAATCGGAATTGCGCCAACATGAGCGGCAACGTCAGAAGCACGAATACGCAGACCATCACGTGCCGCGGATCTCGGCTTCGGGCCAGGGCATACGCACAACCGAACCAGGTCAGAGGAGCCAGAAAGATCAACGCAGAATAGATCGCGCTGACCCCTGACCATCCGCGTTCCTGATAAAGACTCCAGACGCTGCGAGCCTCCTGGATCGCTTCCAGCGCATCTGCGTCTTTGCCGACGAACGCGCCTGCAAGGAGCGCGTCGCGGGCGAGTGGAAACGCCAGCAGGATCGTCAGCACCGCCAACGCAAGAGACGATCGAACAGAGAACGATGTCTTCGCGAGGAACGCCATCACGATCACGGTACAGGCGGCAACATACAGGTGAAACCACGACAACAGGTAGAACTCTGACATGCCGAGCCTGAACGGCAGCGAGGGCCAAAGGACGGCCATTGTCGATGCCATGAGTCCGAACCCAAAGGCCGTAACCGAGCGAGGCGGCAGTGACATGCCGCGAATCCAGCAGATGCCAGCCGCCAGCAGCAGCGGCACCTGCAAGGCAAACAATCCGTTATGAATTGCGGGCCCAAGCCCGAGTACGGTTGCTGCCGCCACCGCGGCCGCCCGGGAATCGGGTCGACGCATCCACCATAACGCGGAAGCCATGAAGGCCAGAATGACTATGTACTCCGCATAGTGGTGATCGATGCTGCCGATGCTATGCATCCCTTGTGTCAGCGGCGACAACCCGACGGCCAGAGCGAGAATAAGCAGCGCCCAAGTCGATAAGCCGAGACCTGCGCCGATCGCCATCGTTAGACCGATCGTAATGAGAACTGCAAAGGGGGGCACATACGCGAGGAACTTCATCGGGTCGGCGGCCAATCCCAAATGCGTGCCGATCCGTAAAATCGCGCCCAACATATAGTCGTAGCCCCACGGCCACGTCAGAAGACTTCCCCCGGGGGCGTGAATGTGTCGATCGAATTCGTAGAAACCGGCGGGATCACGGGCGGCATCGATGATTCTGCGCGCATGGTAGAAGGAGTCGTTTCCGACTGGAACGAAGCCGTCGGGCGTATAGGTCGCAGACATCCAGTTCAATTGGACAGCGAAGGCAATCGCGGATACGAACGCCCAGATGAGCAGTCGGCGAAAGGTCAAGGTCACGTCAATCCTCACGCGGCCAGCGGTCGCTCATGTCAGCCCGGGTAACTTCAGCCGGCCAACCGATCGGCAACAATGCCGGGCGCTGCCGTACGATGCCTGAAACCACCGCCCACCAGCGCCACCATCGATGGTGGCGCCAAGTATGACGACAGTTGAGGGCCCTAGGCACTCCGGCGGCCGCCCCCTGGAAGGAAACTCCGGCTTGGTGTGATTCAGTTGTGGATCGCACAACTAACAAGAAGCGCCCTTGCCACGCTTATCTTGGCGCAAGGTCCGATCCGTCTCGACGGGGAACAGATCCACGGGCGGGACGCCGGTTCGCCGGGGAGCCGAGCCGTCCGCGACAATGGCGGACGACGGGACTCTGACACGACTTCCTAAATGCTGTTTCGCCGCCAGTCGTCGGAGGGCCTTGATGTGTCCAACTGACACTCTGCGTCGCCAATCGACAAAAGCTGACAACGCCGGGTTGCTGCTTTCGGGCGAATCTGTGAAGTTTCCAAATGCAATCATGGTCTTATAACCCATCGAGGCGTTGGCACGCTACTTGCTTATCCTATTACGCCGGCCAACGGCCGCTGAGTTGCCGATTTCTTTTCCAGGAGTATTCGCATGCTTACGAAGATTCAGAAGGGTTTCACGCTGATCGAACTGATGATCGTCGTCGCGATCATCGGCATCCTCGCCGCGATCGCCATTCCGGCGTATCAGGACTACATCATTCGTTCGCAGGCTTCAGAGGGCCTGGCGATGGCATCGGCGGCCAAGGCTTCTGTTGCCGAGTTCTATGCACAGCGCGGCGCTTGGCCGGCGAACAACGCCCAGGCGGGTCTGGCGACCGATACCGACATTGACGGTAAGTATGTGTCGGCGGTCAACGTAAACGGCGGCACGATTACCGTCACTTACGGCAACGAAGCCAACGTCACGAACCTGGCCACGAAGACCATTGCCCTGCAGCCGGGAGCCAGCGTCGGCGGCGACGTGATCTGGCGTTGCGGCCAGGCGGCTTCGCCTGCCCAGTGGGCCGGCAATACTGCGGCGGCCTTGGGTTCGGATACGGCGACGAACCTCGCCAACAAGTACATCCCCTCCAACTGCCGTCCGTAAGCGGATCGCAAGCAGACGGTCGGGTGACTGACCGCACAAGGCCCCCTCCGCAGGGGGCCTTGTTTTTTGGGCCGATGCTGGCCGACCTGTGACGCCCGTCGCGACAAAGTCGATGCCTTTCCGGTGAGAATCGCCTCGCATTTAACATTTTGCCAACCATACCGTTAGGATACCGGGTCTGAAGTGCCGGCCAAGGCCGGCCGCGGGAGTGGCCTAAGCCCATGAATGACATCGCAATGACCGCAACACCGATGCGCGGCGGCCTGCAGGGCCTGCCACATCGGCTCGTGGCCGATGGCCTCGTGAGCGAGGCAGCCATGCACGAGGCCATCAATGCGTCCCGTGAACGGCGCGTCAACGTCGTTACCTACCTCGTCGAGTACAACCTGGCCGATGCCCGCGAAGTGGCCATCGCCGCGTCCCAGGAGTTCGGCGCACCGCTGCTCGACCTCGACGCGATCCAGCCCGACTTCGACATCATCCGCCTGGTCAGCGAGAAAACGCTGCGCCGTCATCGCGTGTTGCCGCTGGTCAAGCGCGGCAAGCGACTGTTCCTGGCGATCTCCGACCCGACGAACCTGCACGCGCTCGACGAGGTGAAGTTCGCCACCGGCCTCTCGATCGAGGCCGTGGTCGTCGAGGAAAACAAGCTCGAGAAACTGCTCGCCAAGTCGCTCGAGCAGGTCGACACCGCGATGCCGGAACTCGCCGGCGACGACTTCGAACTCGACAGTCTCGAGGTGACCTCGGACGAGGACGCGACCGACGAAGGCGTGGAACGCGCCGACGTCGACGACGCGCCGATCGTCCGCTTCGTCAACAAGGTGATGCTCGACGCGATCAAGCGTGGCGCGTCCGACATCCACTTCGAACCCTACGAGCGCTCCTACCGGATCCGCTTCCGCCTCGACGGCGTGCTGAAGGAAGTCGCGTCCCCGCCGGTGCAACTCGCCATCAAGCTCTCGGCCCGGCTCAAGGTCATGTCCCGGCTCGACATCGCCGAGCGGCGCGTCCCACAGGACGGCCGCATCAAGATGAGGATCTCGAAGAACCGGGCGATCGACTTCCGCGTCAGCACCTGCCCGACGCTGTTCGGCGAGAAGGTCGTGATGCGT
>JALORD010000305.1 GCA_025459145.1 Pirellulaceae bacterium
GCATGATTTCACTCCGCCGGAAGTCGTCGCTGAAGTCGAGCACGAGATCGGTCCCGACGGCACCGTTGAGGTCGAAATCGATACGCTGCTGGCCAAGGACCTGCACGGCGACAGCGACCACAAATACTCGATTACGGCCGAAGTGCGTGATGAGTCGCGGCGGACGATAGTCGGCACGGGAGACGTGCTCGTCGCCCGCAAGCCGTTCAAGGTCTTTACCTGGGTCGACCGAGGTTTTTACCGCACGGGCGATGTGATCCAAGCGAACTTTCGCGCCCAAACGCTCGATCGCAAACCGGTCGAGGGGAAGGGCCAATTGACGCTTTACCGCATTCGTTACGACGACAAACGTCAGCCGGTCGAAACGCCTGTCCAGCAGTGGGACCTGAACACCAACAGCGAAGGAACCGCCAGCCAGCAGATTCGCGCCTCGGAGCAGGGGCAGTATCGCCTGTCGCTGGTGCTTACCGACGCGAAGGAACACCAGATCGAAGGGGGCTACATCTTCACCGTTCGCGGCGAAGGCTTCGACGGCTCGCAGTTCCGCTTCAGTAGCCTGGAGCTCATCCCCGACAAGCAGGATTACGCCCCGGGCGATACCGTCAAGCTACAGATTAACACCGACCGCGTTGGCAGCACCGTGCTCCTCTTTCTGCGGCCGACCAATGGCGTCTACCTGCCGCCGCAGGTCTTGCGGCTGAAAGGGAAGAGCACGCTGCACGAAATCGCCGTCGTCAAACGCGACATGCCGAACTTCTTCGTCGAGGCGATGACGATCGCCGGCGGCAGCGTCTATAGCGAGACCAAAGAGGTCGTCGTACCGCCCGAAAAGCGAGTGCTCAACATTGCCGTCGAGCCCAACCAGGAAGCGTATCGCCCTGGCGAAAAGGGAAAGCTGAAGATCCACGTTACCGACTATGAGGGGAAGGACTTCGTCGGCTCAACGGTCCTCACGATGTACGACAAGGCAGTCGAGTATATCTCGGGCGGCTCGAACGTCGGCGACATTAAGGAGTTCTTCTGGAAGTGGCGTCGGAGCCACAATCCACAGCATCAGGACAGCTTGGCCCGCCATTCCCCTAATCTCGTGCCTCCTGGCAAGCCGGGCATGAGCTTTCTCGGTATCTTCGGGGCCACCGTGGCCGACGAGATGGCCGAGATGGCGCAACTGGCCGACGGCGCCATGATGGGAGGAATGGGAGGCTTTGGCGGTGGCCAGCAGATGCTCCGAAAGAGTGCGATGAACGCCCGCGGGCTGGCGATGGAAGCCGCCTCGGCTCCGATGGCGGCGGCAGCACCCGCGCCCGGTGGGCCGGTTGCCGATGCGGCTTTCATGGGCGTGGACAAGCAGCAGGCCAAACAGGGCGAAGCGGAGGGCGGGGCCGAACCGGCCCTGGCCGAAGCGGCTGTTCGCACCAACTTTGCCGACACCGCCAAATGGATCGCGACACTGACAACCGACTCGACGGGGCGTGCAGAAGTCGACATCGATCTGCCCGAGAACCTCACCGGCTGGAGGATCAAAGTCTGGGGGATCGGCCAGGGAACGCGCGTTGGCAGCGGAGAAGCCGAGGTCGTCACACGGAAAGATCTAATCGTCCGCCTGCAGGCTCCGCGGTTCTTTGTGCAGAAGGATGAAGTGGTCCTGTCGGCCAATGTCCACAACTACCTGAAAACCGACAAAGAAGTGACCGTCGTCCTGGAAACTCCCGGCGACGTGCTGGCTCTTGTCGAGGGCGCCGAACCGACGGTGAAAGTTACAATTCCGGCCGGCGGCGAGCAGCGCGTCGATTGGCGTGTAAAGGTGGCGAAGGAGGGCGAAGCGATCGTCCGGATGAAGGCTCTGACCGACCAAGAGTCGGACGCCGTCGAAATGAAGCTGCCGAGCTACATACACGGCATGCTGAAAACCGAGAGCTGGGCGGGCACTGTTCGTCCGGACAAGGATACCGCCAAGGTGACGATCAACGTCCCCGCCGAGCGGCGGGTCGACGATTCGCGCCTCGAAATCCGCTACTCGCCGTCGCTCGCGATGGCAATGGTCGACGCTCTGCCGTACCTGGCCGAGTATCCCTACGGCTGCACCGAGCAGACGCTCAATCGGTTCCTCCCCAGCGTCATCACTCAGAAGACGCTGCAGCGGATGAACCTCGACTTAGCGGCTATCGGCGAAGTTCGCACAAACCTCAATGCTCAGGAGATCGGCGACGATCGCCAGCGTGCCAAGCAGTGGCAGCGGTTCGATCGCAATCCGGTGTTTGAACCCGCCGAGCTCGATCGGATGGTCAAGGAAGGGGTCAAAGCCCTGACCGAGCAGCAAATCAGCGATGGCGGCTGGGGCTGGTTCAGCGGAGCCGGCGAACGGAGCTGGCCGCATACCACGGCGGTCGTCGTCCACGGTCTGCAGATTGCCAAGGCGAACGACGTGGCGCTGGTTCCTGGCGTCCTCGAGCGGGGCGTCGAGTGGCTGAAACGTTACCAGGACGAGCAGCTCACCTGGCTCAAGAACCACGAGCAGGACAAAAAGGACGTTCCGCGGAAGACGTTTGCCGACGCACTCGATGCGATGGTCTACATGGTTCTGGTCGACGCCGAGATCGACAACGTCGAAATGCGCGATCGCTTGTACCGCGACCGGGTCGAGCTTCCCGTTTATGCGAAGGCGATGTTCGGCGTCGCGCTCGACAAGGTCGGCGACAAAGACAAGCTGACGATGATCGTTCGCAACATCGACCAGTTCCTGGTGCAGGACGAGGAGAACGAGACGGCCTACCTCAAGCTGCCGGCCAACAATTGGTGGTGGATGTGGTGGGGGAGCGAGGTCGAGGCCAATGCCTATTACCTCAAACTATTGGCCAAGACCGATCCGAAGGGCGTCCGTGCCCCTCGGCTGGTGAAATACCTGCTCAACAATCGCAAGCACGCGACCTACTGGAACAGCACCCGCGACACGGCGCTCGCCGTCGAGGCGTTTTCCGACTACATCCAGGCGACGGGTGAAACCGAGCCAGAGATGTTCGTCGAGGTCTGGGTCGACGGCGCCAAGCGGCAGGAAGTCGAGATCACCAAGGAGAACCTGTTCACGTTCAACAACAAGTTCGTCCTGACCGGGGCCGACGTGGCCGACGGCTCGCACGAAATCGAACTCCGCCGCCGCGGCAAAGGACCGGTCTATTTCAACGCTTACCTGACGAACTTCACGCTCGAGGATCACATCGCCAAGGCGGGTCTCGAAGTGAAGGTCGAGCGGCAATACTACAAACTCGTGCCTGTCGATAAGTCGATCAAGGTTGAGGGAAGCCGCGGACAGCCGGTCGATCAAAAGGTCGAGAAGTTTGAGCGACAGCTCCTCAAAGAGGGGGACACGCTCGACAGCGGCGACCTGGTGGAGATCGAGCTGGTGATCGAGAGCAAGAACGACTACGAGTACCTGCTGTTCGAAGACATGAAGGCGGCCGGCTTCGAGCCGGTCGAACTCCGCAGCGGCTACAGTGCGGGAAGCAAGGGACTGCCGGCCTACGTCGAATACCGCGACAACCGCGTCGCCATGTTCGTCCGCTGGCTGGCTCGGGGACGGCACTCGGTAAACTACCGAATGCGGGCCGAAATCCCCGGCAAGTTCTCGGCATTGCCTGCCAAGGCGAGCGCCATGTATGCCCCCGAACTCCGCGGCAATTCGGACGAGATCAAGCTGAACATCGTCGACGAGTGACAGGCGAACCCAAAGCCACTCGTCGCCTCAAGCACGACGGGCCAGAATGACCTCGCGGAGCCTTCAGGCACATTCCTGAAAGGCTCCGCGGCGTTTTGCGGGGCGTCGTGGGCAGGTCGTTGCCAGATGTAAAAACTCAATTTGCACTCCGTCGGCCGCTCCGCTAGAATCACAGACAACTTGTCTGTATTACTGCGGAGCACGCAGATAACGCCCAAATCTGGTGTTTTCTGAGCAGAGGGTGAACGATGCCGAGCTACAAACTGCGGGCGATGGCGATTGGCTTGATCCTTGTGCTGCCTTCCAGCTACCCGGCACACAGTCAAGACTCCGGAACCGAACCGTCGGCGTCGGCCCGCCGCCAAGCGATGGTGGCCCGGATCGATGAACTGATCGACAAGCGCCTCGCGGCTGAGGGAATCACGCCGGCCGCGCTTGCGAGCGATGCCGAGTTTTTCCGGCGGGCCAATCTCGATCTGACGGGAGTGATCCCCCGCGGGGCCGAGGTGCGGGCTTTCCTGGCCGAATCGGCCGACGGCAAACGGGCCCAAACCATCGATCGATTGCTCGCCTCGCCTGCTCATGCCACCCATCTGGCGAACACGTTCCGCCAAATCATGCTGCCGGGCGGAATGGACATCGAGCGGATCAATAATGTAGTAGGAGTGCAAAACTGGCTGCGGCAGCGGTTTGTCGACAACCTACGGTACGACAACCTAGTGAGCGACCTCCTGATCGAAACGAAAGGGAACAACGAGGGTCCCGCACTCTACTACACGTCGCTCGACGTCGCTCCCGAGAAACTGGCCGCCAGCACTGCACGGATTTTCCTGGGGCTGCAGATCGAATGCGCCCAGTGCCACGATCATCCTTTCGACCACTGGAAGCAGCGCGACTTTTGGGGCTATGCCGCCTTCTTCGCCCAGTTGCGCCAGCCCGACGCCAATCAGCCAGGGATGATGGTCAACCTGGTCGATCTGACGTCGGGCGATGTAATGCTCCCTGAGACCGATGAAGTGATTCCCCCGCGATATCCCTCTGGCGGTACGCCCGACGACCTGGGAACGCGCCGCCAGCAACTCGCGATCTGGATCGCCTCGCGCGATAACCCCTACCTGCCGCGAGCCGCCGTCAATCGCGCCTGGTGGATCCTCTTTGGCCGCGGAATTGTCGAACCAGTCGACGATCTCGGGCCGCAGAATCCTCCGAGCCACCCGGAACTACTCGACGAACTGACGCAGTACTTTGTCGACTCCGGCTTCGACCTCCGCGAACTATTGCGGACGATCGCCTCGACGCGCGCTTACCAGCGAACGAGCGAATGGACGGCGGGCGAGCCGCCGGCACCAGAACTGTTCGCCCGGATGACGGTGAAATCGCTCTCGGCCGACCAACTGTACGATAGCGTGAATCGAGTGCTGCATCGCCGCGGGCAGGGGATGATGCCGGGCTCCAACGTTCAGAGCCCATTGCTCGATCCTGAGCGGCAGGCGTTCATCGCCAAGATGGACGTCGCCGGACGCTCACCGCTCGAGTATCAGGCCGGCGTCTTGCAGGCCCTGACACTCCTCAACGGCAAGGACTTGGCCGATGCGACCCATCCCGAGCGGAGCCCGCTGCTGGGAGCCGTCGAAGCGCCGTTCCTCGAAGACCAGCAGCGGATCGACGCCCTCTTCCTGGCAACCCTCTCGCGGCTCCCCAACGAGGACGAAGCCAAGATCTGCAGCAAGCAGTTGGCGGACCGCTCGGCCAGCGATCATCCCGCGGTTTGGAGCGACATTCTGTGGGCCTTGCTTAACAGTGCGGAATTCGCCCTCAATCACTGATCGGGCTTTTCGGCGCTGCCGCAGGTCGGTTCATCAATTCCCTGGTCGCGCCAGACGGCGGGCAACAGTGCGATGAATGTCCGGTCTTCGCGCGAACCCGCGAGTCGAAATGTGAGGCTCCGAGCGTGCAGGGCGATCAACCGCTCGCGCTCGTCGGGGTGGGGCGGACCGAATGGTTCACGGCTGCCATAGAGGTCGTCTCCCAGGATTGGAAAGCCGCGGCTGGCGCACTGCACCCGAATCTGATGTGTCCTGCCCGTTTCCAGTGAGATTTCCACGAGCGTGCGCGTCGCTAGCCGTTGCAAGACGCGGTAATGCAGGATCGCGACTTGCCCCGCGGGGTCATCCGCGGGAACAACAATCGAACGCGCCTCTCCCGGCACTTTTTGCAGGTGATCGGTCCAGGTTCCCTCGTCTGGCAGCACCGTTCCTTCGACAAATGCCCAATAGGTTTTGTCCACCAGCCGCCGTTCGAACTGCTGCGAAATTTTCCGGGCCGACTTGGCGTGCTTCGCGAACACGATGACGCCCGACACCGGTCGATCGATCCGGTGTGGAACGCCTAGATAGACCTGTTGCGCGGTCGGATCGCGCTCCTTGAACATGCGCTTAATTCGATATTCCAGGCTGTCGATTCCGAGCGGGGACTGCGTCAGGAGCCCCCCAGGCTTCGCGACGACCAGATAGTCGGCATCCTCAAACAAGATGTCAAATCCGAGGTCGGCCATCGGAGGCTGCTATGCGAAGGGGCGGTAACGATCAAAATCGCGTCGGCGAATACGGCCGGGGATCGATGTGCGGCTGCTCGCCCCCGACCAACTC
>JALORD010000028.1 GCA_025459145.1 Pirellulaceae bacterium
GCCCCCAGGAGCATCCGCCGCAAGGTGGGCCGCCAATCTTCGCCGCCGAGAGCTGCTTGCTGCCGCTGGAAAAATCGAATCACGGGATACGTGTAGCCGACGGTCGCGATCGCCAGTCCCACGAGGGTGGCCACAATCTGAAATGCGGTCCAGGCCCAGGATGGTGTCTCGACTTTCCACGCCCAAACGACCACGATCAGGGCGGGCCCCGCCACGCCAATCAAGACGCCGAGCAAGTCCTGCGTCGCCCAGTGCGAAGTCGCCCCCTTCTTCTGTTCCTTTTCCCACTTTTCCGATTCCGGCACAAACATGCGGATGAAGAATGTGAGCACCGCGGGGAGCGTTCCCAGCATCATCATTAGCCGCCAGCCGCTATTGCGAACGAGCATATCGACCAAACTCTCGGACATTCCGACCGCCAGCATCCAGCTTTCAAAAGTCTCAATTAAATCCAGTAGCGCGAGTCCCACAAAGCCGACCAGCAAGTAACCGACGTTGGCTGCGGCGCCGATAAGTCCCGCCATAAACGCCCGCGAACGGTTCGGCCAGACTTCCATCACCAGCGCCACGCCGAGCGACCACTCGCCTCCCATTCCCAATGAGGCGATGAACCGCAGCACGCCTACCTGCAGCGGGCTGCCGGCAATGCCGCACAGGCCGGTGAAGAGCGCGTAGGTCAGCACGCTGAGGGCCATCGCCCGCACCCGGCCGATCCGGTCCCCCAACCAGCCGAAGAGGACACCGCCAGTCGCTGCGCCGACGAGAAATCCCGCGGTAATGACGCCGAACCACAGGCCGACCTGAGCCTCGTCGGTGGTGGCTAAGAGATCCTTGACGGCGGGGCGACCCACCATCGAGAAGATGCCCATCTCGGCCCCATCGAACATCCAGCCTAACAGTGCCGCTGCCAGCGCCATCCACTTGCCGGATCCACCGCTTCCCTCCGCGGCGCCGGCAGCCGAGGGGAGCAACTCCGAGTGGGTTTTAACGGGCTTTGGAGAGGAGTCGAGAGTATTCGGCGGCGACATCAGCACACGAAGAGGCGAAGGGTGGGCGCGGCGGGAGAGATCGGAAGCTGCCAAATTCTACGTCCGGCCGACTGCCGCCCGCAACCCTCACGAACTGCCGCCTTCGTTGCTACTTCGTCAAATCGATGTCGATCGAGTTTTCGCCCGCCTTCACTTCGTACGAGAGTCCGCTCGTCGACGTTTGTCGGTACTTGAACGGGAATTCCGCTTCCTTGATCCCGTCCATCTGCGGTTCGAGCATCTGCTCGGCGGACACCGAGTCGGGATCGCTGCCGGCAGGGGCCTGAATCATCACCTGGTACTTGCCGATCGGCAGATTGCCATCGTTCCAGGAGATGATTTTGTAGGCACCTGCTGAATCGGTATTGCCAAATGCGGCATATCCCTTCTCGGCGTGCATAAAGACCACTTGTGTTTGAGGGAGTAGCGGCTTCCCTTCCATCGTCAATTTTCCGGATACGGTACCGGTGGGTCCGTAATCGACCCCTTGCTGACAGCCGGCAAATCCAATCCCGAGGACAAACGACAACGCGAGGACAGTCTGCTTATGCATGGATGCGCGAAAAGTTGATGGTGGAATCGAGAGACGAGCACGAGATCCGACGGGGTAGCTAGTATTCGCCCGTCGGCTGGGCGTCATCGCGCGTGGCCAGCCGTTTAAGCGTTTCGAGCTGCACGTTTTCAGTGATGAAGGCCACTGAACCATCGCACCGAGCGACGAGCACGCCGCCTGGATGTTGCGAGGAGAGCGGATTGTTCGCGCCGATGTTGCTCGCCATGCCAGGGAAGGTCTGGAAGGCGAATGGCTCTTGGTTTGGGCGATATCGCACGGTGTTCACGTTAAAACACCGGTCGTCGTCCTGACGATTGCTGGGGTCGAGATTCGGGGGCGTGCCGGTCACCCGGCATCCCATGAGCCAACCGTGATCGGTACCGGAGGCAGTCACAAACGAGAAAGTGCCAGGCGTGAGTCGTTCGAGACGTCCCGACATCTCGCCCAGAAAAATGGTATTCGACGATCCATCCAAGCAGTCGGCAAACGTGGCGGCTCGATTTGGAACCAGCATTCCGCCACCGCCCTGAAGCGTGGGCTGGCCGGAGACGGCGACCGTGGTGACGCGCGTCTCGACAAAGGTAGCCGGTTCGGCACAGCCCGCGATTCCCGCGTAATGGGCCTGAAACTCGTAGCCATTGGAGATCGGCCCCGCCGAGGACGGGCACCGCATCGCTTTGATGACTCCCGCAGCAAGGACTGGGGCACGATTCGTATTGCGGCCCGCGCTGGGACTGGCTTCGTTAATGTAGCCTGGCGAAGCACCGATCCAGGTCAGCTTGTCGTAGAGTGGCCCTTGCTCGAAATGCGGCAACAGGAGACCGTAAAAGCTGGGACCAAAGCTGTTGCCCGAGCGTCCCGGACGAGGGGGTACCGAGTGCAGGCAGCCGGGCGGAAATACCATCGACTGGCTCTCGTAATTGTGCAAGGCGAGCACGAGTTGTTTTAAATTGTTCTGGCATTGGCTCCGACGTGCCGCCTCGCGCGCGGCCTGCACGGCAGGGAGCAGAAGAGCTACCAGGACGCCAATAATCGCAATGACCACCAATAGCTCAACAAGCGTGAAACCCCTCAGGCGGCGTGCCATAATGGACCTCTAATTAGAACGATGACCCCAAAACAGTGCTGCGCTATCGGCGAGTTACCCAGTGGCGGGAGAGGCTGTACGCCACATCCCTACGAACTAGCCACCGTAGTTCTCCAAAACTTTGCGAAATTCCCCTCCAAAAAATGACGAAATCGCAAACCCCTGACAGGGAAACGTTTGCGAGCATCCTGCAGACGCCGACAGGACGATTCGCGAGGGGAAATTCGCGCTAGGTGGGAGAGATTAGCTTGGGATGCAAACCACTTTCAATCAACTTGCGTCACAATCTGTCACCATGGACATCCCAGGTTCGGGCCGTGACCAGCAGGGAATGCGGAGTTCGCCGCAGGGTATTTCGCCCGGGCCCGATTTTGCACGCCTGCTCGTGCGGCACGATCGTTCGCTCCTGCGGTACATCATGACCTTCCTCCCCCGGCGCGATGATGCTGAGGAAGTACTGCAGCGCACGGCGATGGTCCTGTGGGAAAAGTTCGCCGAATACGATCCAAACCGCGAATTTCTCCCCTGGGCGCTGCGAGTCGCTTACTTCGAGGTGCTCAATTTCCGGAAGCAGGTCGCCCGGGATCGGCTGGTCTTTCGGGAAGAAGTAATCGCCGCTCTGGCGGAGACTCGCCAGTCGCAAAGCGGACAATTGGAAGCCCAGCGACGGGCGCTGCGGGTCTGCCTGGAGCAGCTCAGCGGTGATGACCGGACTTTGCTCAAACGCAGGTACAGCGATTCCGAGTCGATTGCCCAGCTGGCGGATGAGCGGGGCAAAACGGCCAAAGCCCTTTATCGGCGACTGGATCGCTTACGCGACATGATTGCCCGTTGTGCCGAGCAGAGAATGCTGAGCGAGGGGATGGGAACGGTTGTTTAAGGATAGAGACGGGGACAGGGAACAGGGGACACGGGAAAGGGGACAATATCATGCCGGGGCACGAATCTACGAATCATTCGTCTGCGGAACGCGAGCTATTTCGCAAAGTGGCCGACGAGGCGCTATCGGCGGACGAGTTCGCCTGCCTCGAGGAGCGGCTGCTCGCGGATCGTGAGTTCCGGTTTCGCCTCGTTCAGTATTTGGACCTCGAAGCCAACATCTATGCCGAGCTGAGCGATTCGGCCCTTCCGGATTCCTGGCACGACATCCCTCGCGACGAGCAGGCGATCGTTTCCCCAGCTCGATCGACGACTCGTAACGGCTGGCGAACGGGCTGGGGGTGGATGGGCCTGGGATTGTTGGCGGCTGCCGCTGCGCTCGCGGCGATCGCCGTGATATATGGCCTGCCGGTCCGACTGGGGTCCACCCAAGTCGCACATTCCGGCCCAACGCAGCAAGGTAGCCCCGCCAAGAGCCCGGGTCTGGCAGTTCAGGAGCGTGAAGGGAGCCCCGGCGGCGAAGGGAGCGGTTACGTCGAAGCGCAGTTGCAGGGGATGGAAGTCGCGGCGATTGTGACGCACGCCGAAAGCCTGGAGGCTCGGGTGCGGGGCACACGACTCTCGCCCGGAGTTCGCCTCAAACCCGGATCGCTGGTCCTGCGAGAGGGGCGGGTCCAACTCGAGTTTCTGGGGGGCGCGAAACTGCTGGCGGAAGGCCCATGCGAGCTGCACATTCTGACTCCCAAGTCGGCAACTCTTGTTTCCGGCAAAGCCGCGACGCGTGTCCTCGAATGGGGCAAAGGCTTTGTGCTGAATACGCCGGAGACGGCGCTCGTCGATCTAGGGACGGAGTTCGCCGTCGCGGTGGACGATGAGCGCGGCAGCGAGGTGCGAGTGACGGTCGGCGAAGTCGAAGTTTCGCTCCTGGGAGATGACGGCAATACGCTGACCAGCGAACGCGTGGTTGAATCGAAGTCGCTCGCCGTCCGTCCCGGAGCTACCCACCTCGAGTCGAGCGATGGTGAAGGCCTCGCCGAAATGACATTGCTCGAAACGCCCATGACGCCGCTTGCGGTTCCGCCGCAGTACGTGCAAGTCGTGCGCGGCGCCGAGCCCACGGCCTACTGGCGGTTCGAAGAGATTTCTGACGGGCACGTGCCGAACGAAATGACCCGCGACTATCCGGCGCGGATCGTCGCGGCGGCTCTCGATGAGGAAGCGATCGGCGTGGCCGATGGAGCGCTCCGCCTGCGTAGCTCCACGGGCTCGCGATACTTGGTGTCGGCCGCCCCGATCGAGCGCTTCAACGCCGAATCGTTCAGCGTCGAGATGTGGCTCAACCCAGAGATGCTCCACTGGGCGACGCTGGCTTCTGTGGTACCCGAAGGGGACACCACGTCACTCGAACATCTTAACGTGTTAGAACTGGCCCATCAGACGAATCTGGTGCACACGGCGGGCGCCTTCCGATTCATGCATAGGCACCCGCCATTCAAGAAGGGGGGCGTCAATGCGTTTACCAAACGGGGCTGTACTCCCGGACAATGGCATCATTTTGTGGCGGTGAAAACGCCCACAGAGCTGCGCTGCTACGTCAATGGTGTGCTCGACCGAACGCTGCCCGACTCGCTCGGGAGCGATGCCTTAGCTTACGAGGTGTTTTTCGGCCAACTCCGCAAGTCGACGAGCGAGCGGCAATTCGTCGGTGCTCTCGACGAAATTGCCATCTATCTGCACGAGTTGGATGACGCGACGGTTCAGCTTCATTACGATGCAATGTATGGCGCTAGCGCGCCCTAGGTGGGGTTTTCCTGAAAGGCCCTGGGCGAGCGGTTAGTCAACGATCGATAACGGCTTGGCAAGCTCGGTTAATAACCATGGCAAATCGGCGTTTAGTTTTTTGCGGGGCGGTTCTCAGCATCTTGGCAGTGCGCCAGTCCTCGGCGCTGGCCGAAGAGAAGCTGCCGGAGCGGATTTCGTTCAACGAGCACATCCGCCCCATCCTCTCAAACAATTGCTACTACTGTCACGGTCCCGATCCGAAGCATCGCGAGGCCGACCTGCGTCTGGACGAGCGCGAGGGGGCGATGCTGTCGGCGATTGTCCCGGGCAAACCCGACGAGAGCGAACTTCTCCGCCGAGTGACGTCCGACGATGAACATGAACTAATGCCGCCGCCGGCCAGCAAACGCGAACGGCTGAGCGAGCGGGATACGGCGATCTTGCGCCGCTGGATCGAACAGGGGGCCGAGTACGAAGGGCATTGGGCGTTTCTTTCTCTGCGCCAGCAAACGCTTCCCGCGGTGACGAATGAATCGCTGGCTACTAGCGCCATCGATCGATTCATCCAAGCGCGGCTTGAGGCGGAGCAGATTTCCCCCTCGGATCCCGCCGACAGGTCCACGCTCGTCCGCCGAGTTTCGCTCGATCTGACCGGCCTCGTTCCTTCGCCCGCGGAGGTGAATGCCTTCCTCGAGGACGGCTCGCCCGATGCTTACGAGCGACTTGTCGATCGCCTGCTCGCGTCGCCCCACTTTGGTGAACGGTGGGGCCGGCACTGGCTCGACCAGGCTCGCTATGCCGATTCCAACGGCTACACGATTGACAGCGAACGGGCGATGTGGCCCTATCGTGATTGGGTGATTCAATCGCTCAACGAAGATCTCCCGTTCGATCAGTTTACGATCGACCAATTGGCCGGCGACCTGCTCCCAGAACCAACCAAGAAGCAACTCGTCGCCACCGCTTTTCACCGCAATACGCTGATCAATGAAGAGGGGGGGACCGACAAGGAGCAGTTTCGGCACGAGGCGGTCGTCGACCGGGTGAATACAACCTCGGCGGTATGGCTGGGGCTCACCGTCGCTTGCGCTCAGTGCCACACGCACAAGTTCGATCCGATCAGTCATCGTGAGTACTACGAGCTGTTTGCGTTCTTCAACAGCGCTGCGGATGTGAACAATCGGGGCGAAGCGATCGCGGTCTCGCGTGGGGAAATGTTCGGGCACCCCGTCATGGCCAAACCTAGCGGACCGGATCCCGAGGATGCAGCGCGGCGGCAGGCCGCCTGGGAAGCTCGTGAATTGGCGCGGCTCGACGGCATGGCTGCCAGCAAAGTCGCTTGGTCGCCGCTCGAGTATCTGGAGTTCGAGACGAAAGGGGGCGCCAGCTTCCAGCGGCTCGACGACAATTCGCTCCTGCAGGACGGCCGCGCCGCGCCGAAGGACCGCTATCGAATCGTCGCCCGGTCGAAGCTCGAGGACATTCAGGCAGTGCGGCTCCGCGTCCTCACGCACGACTCGCTTCCCAAGCAAGGTCCGGGGACGGCGGGTAACGGCAATTTCGTCCTGACCGACTTCAATTTCATCACCGCCGGGCAAAAGCGGCCGTTTCAGTCGGCATTTGCCGATCATGAGCAGCCCGACTTTCCGATTCGCGGCGCGATCGACGAGGACGCCAAGACCGGCTGGGCGATCAACGTCGGGCCGAATTCCAAAGGGAAGATGAACACCAACCACGAGGCGGTGTTCATTCTCGAGAAGCCGCTCTTTGTCCCTGCCGATCAGACAGTCGAGTTTACACTCAGCCACGAGCTGAACGACAATTATCTTGTTGGCCGATTCGCGATCGATGTCGCGGAAACGGCTCCGGCGGAGCCGCTCCCTTATGAAACGCAGGTAGTCGAGGCGCTGACGACGCCCCGCGACAAGCGAACGAAAGAGCAGGCCCGGCTGGTGGCGGTCGCCTTTGCCAAGGCCGAAGTGCAGCGTCAGTCCCGCAAGCAAGAATCGACCACCAGCGACACGGCGCAGCTCATGATCATGAAGGAGCTCGATAAGCCGCGGGAGACGTATGTCGCTCTACGCGGTGATTTTCTGCGGCCGGACAAAGAGGTCGGCCCGCTCAGTCCGGGTGGACTGCACGTTATCCAGCCGGCACTGCCAGCCGAACCGGGACGGACGCGGCTGGATCTGGCACGCTGGCTCGTCAGTCCCGAGAATCCGCTTACCCCGCGTGTGACAACGAATCGCATCTGGATGCGCTACTTCGGCAAAGGGCTCGTCGAGACCGAGGAAGACTTTGGAACGCAAGGGACGCCCCCTTCACATCCCGAATTACTCGATTGGTTGGCGGCGGAGTTCATTCGCCGCGGCTGGTCGCAGAAGGATCTGCATCGCCGCATCGTGACGAGCGCCGCATACCGACGATCGTCACATGCCAGGTCTGACCTGATGGAGAAGGATCCCCGCAACTTGCTGCTGGCGCGCCAGGAACGGTTGCGGATCGAGGCGGAAGTCGTGCGGGATGCGGCGCTGGCCGCCAGCGGCCTCTTGGACCGCACGCTCGGCGGTCCCAGCGTTCGGCCTCCGCAGCCGGAGGGCGTCTACGCCTTTACGCAGAATTCCAAGCGATGGGTCGCGGAGACCGGTTCACAGCGCTACCGGCGGGGGATGTACACGGCCTTTTTCCGCAGTGCACCCTATCCGCTTTTTACCACGTTCGACGCCCCCGATTTCCAGACCGTTTGTACTCGGCGGCTGCGTTCTAATACGCCGCTACAGGCCTTGACGGTGGCCAACGACGTGGCGTTTGTCGAGATTGCGCAGGGACTGGCGGCCCGCGTGCTGTCTGAATTGCCCGAGAGCAATGTGGCGGACCGCCTGCACCGCGCTTTTCAACTTGCACTAGCCCGCCCGCCGAGCGATCGCGAGCTCTCGGTCCTACAAGGCTTTCACGAGCGGCAGGCGGCTGAGCTCAAGGCCGAGCCGGAGCGGGCCGCGCTGCTCATGCCACACAGCCATCAACGGCTGGACGCTTCGGCGGCGGAGGCGGGCGCCATGGTTCTGGCCTGCCGGGCAATTCTGAATACTGACAGCTTCATTACTCGCGAGTAATCCGACGATGACGACTCCCCCGATTCGACTGCGGGTCGCCGAGGCGCAGCTCCTCGATTCGACCCGGCGGCACTTCTTTGGCCAGTGTGCCCTCGGTCTCGGGGCGATGGCGCTCAATTCTCTGCTCGCGGCCGATGGCTTGGCCGCGCCCGCCCCGCAGCGCGGGAAGGTGGCGATCGACCCGGCTCAGCCGCTCGCTCCGCGGCCGGCCCATTTTGAGCCAAAGGCCAAGAGCGTCATTTTCCTGTTCATGGCTGGAGGACCGAGCCAGCTCGACCTGTTCGAAGACAAGCCGAAACTTCGCGAACTTCACGGCCAATCTCCGCCGGCCAGCCTCCTGGCCGGGCGGCGGTTTGCGTTTCTCAAAGGGAACGAGACCTTGCTCGGTTCGCAGCGCAAGTTCGAGCGAGTAGGCACATGCGGCATGGAGATCAGCGAACTCATGCCGCACCACAAGCGGATCGTCGACGAGGTGTGCTGGCTCCGCGGAATGACCACGGATGTCTTTAATCATGGCCCGGCCAAGCTCTTTATGAACACCGGTTTCAACGCGCCCGGACGGCCGGCGCTGGGAGCCTGGGCGACGTATGGCCTGGGGAGCGAATCGCGAGATCTGCCGGGGTTCGTCGTGCTGCAATCGGGTCCGCGCGGGCCGCGGGCGGGCGCGTCGCTGTGGGCCAGCGGATTCCTGCCGACCTCGTTCCAAGGTGTACCGTTCCGCAGCAAGGGGGACCCGATCCTGCATTTGCGCAGTCCCGAAGGGGTGACACGCCAGGCGGAACGAGACTTCTACGACACGGTCGGAGCGCTCAACGAAACTCGGCTTGAGGAAGTGGGAGATCCTGAAATCATGACCCGGATCAATGCCTACGAAATGGCCTACCGAATGCAGACGAGCGCCCCCGACCTGATGGATCTCTCGCAAGAATCGCAGGAGACACTCGATCGGTATGGTGCCAAAAGCGGACAGCCGAGCTACGCCGCGAATTGCCTGCTGGCCCGCCGCCTGGTCGAGCGAGGTGTGCGATTTGTGCAACTCTATCACACCGACTGGGACCACCACGGCGACCAGGCCAACAATCTGTCCGAAGCCCTCGAAGCCCGCTGCCGCGAGGTGGATCAGGCGAGCGCCGCCCTGGTGCTCGACCTCAAGGAGCGGGGACTCCTCAACGACACGCTCGTCGTGTGGGGTGGCGAGTTCGGCCGCACGCCGATGGGCGAGGTTCGGGCCACGATCGGCCGCGACCACCACATCGACGCCTTTACGATGTGGCTGGCCGGCGGCGGGACCAAGCCGGGGTGCATCCTGGGACAAACGGACGAGTTGGGCTTTGGAATCGTCGATGGCAAGGTGCACGTGCACGATCTGCACGCAACGATCCTCCACCAGCTCGGCTTCGACCACAAACGGCTGACGTACCGCTTCCAGGGCCGGGACTTCCGGCTGACCGACGTACACGGCAACGTCGTGCAGGAGATTCTCAGTTAGGACATTTCCAAGGTACTGTCCCGCACCTTGTGGGAGAGGGCCGGGGTGAGGGGACAGGCGGTGGACTCACCACCAGCTCCGCTTTTTGCAGACATTCACGCGGCGAATGTCGAGTAGCTCGGATACCTTTGCCTGGGCGAACTTCTCGACCAGCGGCTCGGTCCCTTGGCTCAGCTTCAGGTCGATCTCTTCCTGATAAATTGGCACGATCGAGAAGAAGTGGATTGTCTTCTCATCGTCGATCACAAGCTGTGAAAAGCCCTCGTCGGGTAGGATGGGCGAGAGGAGGAGCGCACAGCAGAGCTTGGTGTTCTCGGCATAGGGCTCGGCCGGGTCGCCGTTGGGAAGCGTGTGTCCCCAGGAGAGCCACGTTTGATACTCGTGCGGAAAGCGAGCCATCATCTTCAGGACATAGATTGGCCAGTAGTTCGCGCCATCTTCCAGGCTTGCCTCGTCGAGCTTCCAGTCGGGGGGCAGCGAGAGCATGAGTTCCGCGAATCGCAGTTCCTCCGCCCCTTCCGGCGCCGCCATCGGCCGGTCGCTCATGCCGCTCGTGACCAGCGTGTAGTAGTTGCGTTCGGGAGTCGGTTTCACGACGTGGACGTCGATATGCACCATGTCGGAGACGAGCTCGTGCATGACCGTTTCGACCGGTCCGCAGTGCTGTTCGATGTGCTCCGAGATCCGCTCGATGTTCTCGCTGTCACCGACGGCGAATTCGAACTGCGTGGGCCGCTCGGCATAGCGATAGACGGGCTGACCGCTCGGCGACTCTTCGGCGGGTTCCGGCGGCCCGGCGGGCGCGGTGCTGGGCAGGACAAACACGGCCTTACAAATCTTGCACTTGACCTTCCGCCCGGCCAGTTCGTCCTTCAGCTTGTACTTGTAACCACAGTTGTCGCACTCGGCCCGAATCGCCATCGGCCAAACTCCGCTTTGCAGAAGTTTCACATTTGGAACTTCTGCAAAAGATACCAAACGTGGGTGCGCATTTCTCTACTACGCCGTCGCGAACAAAGTACATTTCATGCCACAATATCCCGTACGACATTCCCATGCACATCGGTCAGGCGGAAGTCGCGGCCTTGGAACGGGAACGTCAGCCGTTCGTGATGAATCCCCAGACAATGCAGGATCGTAGCGTTGAGATCGTGAATGTGGACCGGCTTTTCGGTGACGTTGTAGCTGAAGTCGTCGGTCTGGCCGTGGACGACGCCCGGCTTGATGCCGCCGCCGGCGAGCCACATCGTGAAGCACCGCGGGTGGTGGTCGCGGCCGTAGGTGTCCTTGTTGAGCGTCCCCTGGCTATAGACCGTGCGGCCGAATTCGCCCCCCCAGACGACGAGTGTGTCGTCGAGCATGCCGCGGGCCTTCAAGTCCTTGATGAGGGCCGCCGCCGGCTGATCCATGGCCTTGCAAAGCTGCGGGATGTTTTGCGGCAGGCTGCCGTGGTGATCCCAGCCGCGGAGGAAGACCTGCGTGAAGCGGACTCCCCGCTCGGCCAGACGGCGGGCCAGCAGGCAGTTGTAGGCGAACGTTCCTTTGTCCTTCACCTCGGGGCCGTACATTTCGAGCGTCTTTTCGTCCTCGCCCGCGATGTCGGTCAACTCCGGGACCGACATCTGCATCCGGAATGCCATTTCGTATTGGGCGATCCGGGCAGCGATTTCGGGATCGCCTTGTTCTTCGAGCCGCCTTTGATTGAGCTTGGCGAGGCCGTCGAGCATCTGCCGGCGCGTGGCTTGATCGACGCCGTCGGGATTCGACAGGTACAGCACCGGATCGCCGACCGACCGCAGCGCGACCCCTTGGTGCTTGCTCGGCAGAAAGCCGGCTCCCCACAGGCGAGCGAACAACGCCTGCGTTTGGCTGCCGGCGGCAATCCGCGAGTGCAAAACGACGTACGCCGGCAGGTCCGCGTTGGGGCTGCCGATGCCGTAGCTGAGCCAGGACCCCAGGCTCGGCCGGCCGGGAATCTGGCTGCCGGTCTGGATGTAGGTGATCGCCGGGTCGTGATTGATCGCCTCGGTGTTCATCGTCTTGATGAGACAGAGGTCGTCGACCACACCCCCCAGGTGCGGCAACAGCTCGCTGACCCACGTTCCGTTTTGCCCGTGCTGCTGGAACGCGAATTTCGATGGCGCGACCGGCAGCCGCGTTTGGCCGCTGGTCATCGTGGTGATCCGCTGCCCCATCCGGACGCTATCGGGCAGATCCTTATCGAAATACTCGGACAGTCCCGGCTTATAGTCCCACAGGTCGAGTTGGCTCGGCCCATCGGCCATGAAAAGCCAGATGACGCGCTTGGCCTTGGGCGCGTGGTGCAGCTTGGGGAGTTGGCCGAGGCTCGCCTGCGGGTCGGCCGCGGCCGAGTCGGCACCGAGCAGCCGGGGATTTAGCAGCGACGCCAAAGCCGCGGTTCCCACGCCGGTGGCGGCGCGGCCGAGGAAATAGCGGCGGGTCTCTTGAAGGGCGTATTCGTTGATTGGGTTCATGGCGATAACGGTGCAAACTGCAATTTCTTCGTTGCGCGGATCACCCCGACCACTGGTCGGAGCCTTGTCATTCCTTCGTGACCACTTCGTCGAGATTCAGAATCAAATTGCAGACGAGGGTCGTAGCTGCCAGTTCGGCGACGTCGAGCGACTCGCTGCGTTTCGATTCCCCGATGGCCAGGAGCTTCTCGGCCGCGGGTTTGTCGGCCTGGTACTTAGCCAGGTGCGTCGCGTGCGTTTCGTTCAGGATTGCCAACTCATCGCCCGTCGGCTGCCTGCCTGTGGCTAACCGGAAGGCCAAGGAGAGCCGATCTGCCGGGGCGCTGCTGGACGAGCCAGCAGGGGCAACCGTGGTATCCGAGGTCGCGATCATCACGCGCTCGGCCAGTTTGCGGGCCGCTTCGACGTACTGGACGTCGTTCATGAGCGCCAGTGCCTGCAGGGGTGTATTTGTCCGGCTGCGGCGGACGACGCAGGCCTCGCGGCTGGGGGCGTCGAACGTCATGAGCCCTGGCGGCGGCGCGGTCCGTTTCCAGAACGTGTAGAGCGTGCGGCGATAGTTGGCGTCGCCGCCGTCGGGTTTGTAGTTCTGCGTGTTGCTTCCCTGGAAAGCGACCGATTCCCAGATTCCCTGCGGCTGATAGGGCTTCACCCCCTTGCCGCCACGCTCCTCGATCAAAAGTCCGCTTACGAACAGCGCCGAGTCACGGAGCACTTCGGCATCGAGCCGGAACCGCGGCCCACGGGCCAGCAACTGGTTCTCCGGGTCGCGTTCGACCAGCTCCGGCGTCACTTTCGACGCCTGCTGGTAGGTTCCCGACATCACGATCAGCTTTTGCAGGCGTTTCACGTCCCAGCCGGATTCGATAAAGTCGCGAGCTAACCAGTCGAGCAACTCCGGATGTGTTGGCCATGAACCCTGCGCTCCGAAGTCTTCCGCCGTCTTGACGATGCCGTTGCCAAAATATTGCTGCCAGTAGCGATTGACCGTGACGCGAGCCATCAGCGGGTGCTGCGGATCGACGAGCCATTGCGCGAGACCCAGTCGATTGACCGGCGCTCCTTCGGGCAGCGGCGGCAGAATGCTCGGCACGGCGGCTATCACTTTCTCGCCCGGCTTGTCGTAGGCTCCGCGGACCAGCACGAACGTCTCCCGCTCCTGCGGCATGTTGGCCATCACGAGTGAAATGGGGATCGTGGCGTCGAACTCAGCTTTCTTCTTTGTCAGCTCGTCAATCTGCTGCCGCAGCGGGTCGAACTTGGGCTTGGTCGTGATGCAGACGTGCTGGAGGAAATGATCGCGAATCTGTTTCTTCTGGTCGTCGGTCCGCTTGTCGGCTTCGGCCTTGATCGCCTCCTTCACGGGGCCCGGGATTTGCGAATTGGTCTGGGCCTTTTCATACGCTTCCCAGGCGGCGAGCGAATCAAAACCCTGCCCATCTTGCGGCGTGCGGGTGACGACGCCGGCCTTGTCCCAGAACGTCGTGCCGCCGTGCTGCGTGAAGGCCCAGCCATTAATGACCGCGCCGGGATTCAAGCCGACCTTCGCCGCTTCGACCTCCAGCCGAACCCACTCGCCGGCGGCGGGAAGTGGTCCCATCGCCAACCGGCTGGGCGTGCCGGTTCCGCCCCAGGGAATCACGTCCTCGCCCCAGTACGCTCGATGCTCCCAAGTTCCGTCGTTCCACTGGAGCATGATTTCCTTCGGCGGATCGGACGGGTCGAGAAAGACGTAGGCGAATAGCTTGTCCCCCTCGCCAACTTTCAGACCGGGACTGGCGCCGGTGAAGAAGTGCTGCGAGAGGTCGCTCGCTTTGCGGGTCGTCGCCTTCTCGCCGCTATAAACCTGGCCGTCAGCCTTCGTGACAAACTTCCACTCGCTGTTGCCTTGCAACTGGGCTCCGGAGGGAGCGGCATCGTCGATCCAGACGTATTCCTTGGGCTCGAGCGTTTCAGAAGCCGGTGTCCCCATCGGATCGACGTATTCGATCGCCGCGAGCGTGTCGGCCATCGTCTTGTTCACTGCCGCGATTTGCTCGTCGAACGCCTTGAGTTGGGCCTCCTGCTCCGGCGTGGCAAGCTTCTTAATCGGCGGCGGAGTCAACGCATTGCCGTCCATCGCGGCATCCGCGGCCGAGTTGAAGAACGCATAAAGCGAGTAAAACTCCTTCTGCGTCACCGGATCGAACTTGTGCGTGTGGCAGACGGCACACCCGAGCGTCAGGCCCAGAAACACGGTGCTCATCGTCTCCGTCCGGTCGACGGCATACCGCACGCGGACCTCTTCATCGATCGAGCCCCCTTCGCTGGTCGTCACATTGCACCGATTGAAGCCCGATGCCACAAGTTGATCGAGCGTGGGACTGGGCAAGAGATCGCCGGCAAGCTGCTCGATCGTGAACTGATCGTACGGCTTGTTGTCGTTAAACGCCCGCACCACCCAGTCGCGATAGGGCCACATCGACCGTTCGTTGTCGAGGTGCAGGCCATGCGTGTCCCCATAGCGAGCCGCATCGAGCCAATAGCGGGCCATGTGTTCGCCGTACCGCGGCGAGCGTAGCAGCCGATCGACCACTTTTTCATACGCCTCGGGTGAATTATCGGTCAGAAAATCGTCGACTTCCTGCGGCGTTGGCGGCAACCCCGTCAGATCGAGCGTCACTCGGCGAATGAGCGTAACCTTGTCGGCCTGCGGCGAAGGGGCCAAGCCCTCCCGTTCCAGCCGGGCGAGAACGAACCGATCGATCGGATTGCGCACGGCGGCTGCGTGCTGCTTCAATTCAGGCAATTCCGGACGGACCGGCGCGACGAACGACCAGTGCGGCTGAAACTCGGCTCCCTGCTCGACCCACTTCGTGAGCAGCTCGATCTCTCGCGGCGTGAGCGATTTGCCGCTATCCGCCGGGGGCATTTTCTCGCCCGCGTCGGTCGAGGTGATCCGGCGAATCAGTTCGCTCTCGGCTGTTTTGCCCGGCACGACGGCCGTCGTCCCCGATTCGAGCTTCGCGGTCGCCCCCTCGAGCGTGTCGAGCCGCAGATCGGCCATGCGGGTCTTGTCGTCGAACCCATGGCACTTGAAACAGGCGCTCGACAGGATCGGCCGAATATCGCGGCCGAAGTCGGGGCTTTCCTCCGCCCAGGCCGAGTTCGAAGGAATGGCAACGAGACTCAGGGCACACAGAGTCAAGCAGTGGCGAATTTCCATACAGCGTCGAAGCCGAGAAGGCGGGGCGAAAGGGGATGGCACGAGTTTGCCTGGCGCGGTGGGTGCAGGTTGGTGGGAGGTACTCGAACCGCCACGCACGCTTGCCGCATCCAAGGTCCTGCGGCGTTTGCAGGGGGAATCGGTACGCCATCATTACACCACAGCGGCTGGCAAGTTGCCAGTCAAACGGAACCGGCGCTCAAGCACATTGGGCTCCGACCCTTGCATGGCGAGCCATTGCACCGGTCTGCAGTTGTAGCCGCGATGGACCGCTGCCTCCATGCGCCGACACGACGACACGCTTGGTCCGCGGTTTGCGTTGATCTCGCACTCAGCGATCCCAAGAACTCGAAACGGCCCTGAATTGCGGCTGAAACAGCAGCACTCACCTCTGGGCCAAGTTCCGGGTTGCCCGAAAAGTGAGCAGCGATTGCCTTTCAATGAATCCACTTGGATCAATATGATTTCTGACCAAAAAACACAGACAAGCGCTAACACCACCGCACTTGGTGGATAAACGTCGGATATTGGCGGCTTTAGACTCCATAACTCGTTGTGGCACAGTCGTGGAAGGATTTTTTTAAGAAAGGTGTTGTAATTCGCCCCCGGACTTGTTAACACTTGCAAGTGGATGCACTTGCGCTGGCAAGTTCAGGTAGGCGGTCGGGGTTGGTGTCCATTCATCACAGGATTTTCGCTCGCGCTATTCTGCGTGGCGGTCCTCTTGGGGTGATGAATTGGTCGGCAACCACGAGGAACTAGTCGGGATTCTTTTCTCATGCTTTTTCCAGAACCGTGCACCCACTTCGGGGCGCGTTCGGAAATCATTTTCTCTTCATTGGAGGGGTCGATATGGAAAGGCGCATCCGAGGTCGAGGTGGTTTTACGCTCGTGGAGCTGCTGGTAGTCATTGCGATTATCGGCGTACTGGTCGCACTACTCCTGCCAGCCGTGCAAGCCGCGCGCGAGTCGGCCCGCCGGTCAAGCTGCAGCAACAACCTGAAACAGCAGGGGCTCGCGCTGCACAACTTCCACGACACATACGGCCGCTTCCCGGCCGCGCTCATCAACTCCGGCCGGTGCAACGTCGGTGCAGGCACCAATGGCTGGAACTACAAGGGGCCTGAGGTCGATCTGCAATCCATCTACGGCCGCGGCGGTACAGCCGACGCCGCGAACTACCGGGTGTTTAACCACACGGGTTTCGTGGCCCTGCTGCCGTTCATGGAGCAGAGGCCCCTGTTCGACAAGTACAACTACTTGAACATTGCCAATGGTTCCAATGCGTATGGCCAAACGATGGGACCCGACCCCACGGGAAACACGAACCGGATTGTCGCGTCGACGCCCATCAAAATCTACACGTGCCCATCCGATCAGACACCGGCGGCAGTCATGATCACAGGTGACGCCGCGGGTGGGTTCTATGAGCGGGGGGTGAGCGGTCAATTCCCCGGAGTCGCAAGGGGCAATTACCTGTTCAGCACGGGATACTACACGGACTACGACCGAGACTACAGCGTCACGGCGATCTGGGCGAAAGGGGCGTTCGGCAACAACGGCGCGGCCGCGATGAATATGCTTGATGGGACGAGCAACACGCTCGCCATCGGCGAAGCGACGCAGGAGGGGCACACCTCGACCGCCTATGGTCCGTACCCGCTGGGAGGTGTGCACACCTCGGTTCACGGCCGTATTCTCCATTGCACGAAGAATAACGCGGACTGCACCCATGGCTTTGTCGCCTCCGGCGGGACCACCATGGTGAACGCCATGAACTACTGCGCCATCAATGGCCCTAACGGGCGGCTGGTAAGTGGCTTTACCGACTACCGGGCGACCCAAACCTATGCTTGGCAGTTCGGCAGCCGCCACCCGGGCGGGGCGCAATTCGTAATGTGCGATGGCTCGGTCAGGTTCCTCGCAAATACCATCGACTATGTCCGAGTTCTGATGCCCCTGTCCACGCCCGAAGGGGGCGATCTCGCCGCCAACTCGAACTGATTGCAAGCGCGGTTCCATCGTCCCGACCGCCGGATGCCTTCCGGCGGTCTGTTTCGGGTCTTCACTTACAACTGGGAGAAGGCGTAATGTTCGTGTGGCGCTCGTTGGTCGCAGCGATCGGGTGTTATGTGGTCGTGGCCGCGATGGGGTGTGGGGGCACTGGGAACTTCGGTACCGTGACAGGGATCGTGACCCACAAAGGAACCCCGGTGGACGGAGCGAAGGTCGAGTTTCACGGTACGACGCAGGAAGCGGGCAGAAGCGACATCTTCGCGACTCAGACGGATAGTTCCGGCAAATACTTCATTGCTGGCATTGGGGATAGAGCGGGCATTCCCCCGGGAATGTACAAAGTGGTAATTACGAAGTACGAGGGGAACATGGCCATGAACGCCCCCGCGGAGGGAATGGACCCTGGTCAAATGGAAGCCCAAATGTCCGACATGGCTCCCGGTACAGGCGCCGCGAAAGCGATCAAGAACCACTTGCCGGACGAGTATGCTTCCCCTGCCACCACCAAGCTTTCGAGCACGGTCCAGTCCGGCAAGAACGAGAACGTGAATTTCGACATTCCATAAGCGATGAGGGAACAGCGCAGGCGTGGGCTACTGATTTGCCTTGCCAAGTAGGTGAGCCAGCGCCAGCAAGCAACTAGTGACCCACCGGCCGCTGTCCCCAGGGGAGCGGCATGGTGGGGGGATGGCGATGATGGTCGCGACGAACATCTTTCGGCCGGTCTTTCCACCAGGTGACAAAGCGGACGAGTTGTTTGACCGCTTCGTCGTAGGCTTCACGACCTTTCTCGGCGGTGGCTAGTTCCGCTTCGCCCAACACTCCCGTCTCGCTGTAACTGCTCGTCCAGGAGACGACCGTTGACGGGCCGGCTCCGAACAGGTCGACCCACATAAACGGGCTCTCGTCCTCGTTGAATGAGATTGTGCCGTTTTTGATCTGGTCGGTCCGGACGTTGTCGCCGTCGAGATACAGATACATCGAAGTCTCTAGCTCGCAAGCGTGGGCACAGCCGCCCGGGAATTTACTCTGCCGCCAGCGGGGCAGGAATTCCTTATCGACCGTGAGTAGCTGCCACCAAGCCGTGCAAATGCACTCCGCGTCGGTCTCCAGGTTCGTGCGGCGGGCCACGAGGTCCAGGTTCGGCATGTTCGAGCCATGCCCATTGAGCAGGATGATCTTCTTGAAGCCGTGATAAGCAAGCGACTTGGTGATGTCGAGCACGTGATGCATGAAGTGCTCGAAGTCGCAGTTGATCGTGCCGGGAAAGTCCATCACGTGCCCGGTATAGCCGTAGGCGACGATCGGCAGGACGAGCAGCTTTTCGGGAATCGTTTGACCGGCGCCGCGGGCGATTCCGCCGGGACAAACCAGATCAACATCGAGCGGCAAGTGAGGCCCATGCTGCTCGACCGCGCCGCAGGGAACAATGCAGACCTTGCCCAGGTCAATCGCGTCGTTGATCTCTGGCCAGGTCAGTTTCTCGTAGCGATACTCGGTGGCGGCACGGGAATTCGTGGGGCGGCTGGACATGGGGATTCCTAAGGCGAGTGCTAGCAGCTGGGACGGTTCATCTTGCTGGCGGAGAGAGACCATCGTAACCTCTGGCCAGTGATACGCTACGCTAGCCGAACGGAGTGCGCGATGCATCCCCTGCTGAGTCCAACGCACTTGCTGATCGCGTGGTCGATGTTCGCCGGCTTGACAATTCCGCCGCTAAGTCGCGCTGCCGACGGCCCGCCGCTCGTCTTTACATTCGACGGGCGCGATTTGTCGATCGTCCGAGCGCGCCTCGAAGCGGCCGATTCGTCGACAATCGCCGCTCTCGAAAAGCTGCTCCGGCGCGCCGATCGCCAACTGACGTCAGGACCCTATTCAGTCACATTTAACGAGCCGCTCCCGCCCAATGGCGACCCGCGGGACTATATGAGCCAGGCTCCCTATTGGTGGCCGAACCCGAAACGCCGCGATGGACTCCCCTTTGTGCGCCGTGATGGCGAGGTGAATCCCGCCTCACATGGCGGCGACGACGACGAACTGACGCGGCTCCGCAACGCCGTTTTCGACCTGAGCCTCGCCTGGCGACTCACGGGGGACGCTCGCTATGCCGCGCGGGCGGCTGAATTTCTGCGAGTTTGGTTCATTGCCCCGGAAACGCGTATGAAGCCGCGGCTGAAGTACGCCCAGTACGTGCCGGGGCTGAGCGACGGACGGGCGGCAGGGATCGTCGAATCTCGGAAATTTCTGCGGGTCATCGACGCCGTGGGTATGCTCGCCGGGAGCGAGGCCTGGACAGACCGAGACCAGCAGGAAATCGAACGGTGGTTTCGCGATTACCTCAATTGGCTTCGTGAGAGCGAACGAGGCGACACCGAGCGGGCCGAGGACAACAACCACGGCACCTGGTACGACGCCCAGGCGACGGCCTTTGCCCTCTTCGTCGGTGAGAAGAAGCGGGCCCGCGAGATTATGGACCGCGCCGCCCGCAAGCGATTCCAGCGGGCGATCGACGATCGCGGCCGGCCGATTCACGAACTCGATCGAACGCGGTCGCTCGACTACAGCCTGTTCAACCTCGACGCCCTGATGCACCTGGCGACGCTCGATGAACACTTAGGCCAAAAGCTCTGGAAAACCAATAACAATGCCGGTCGCGGCCTCGCCGAGAATGTGGCCTGGATCGCTCCTTACGCCGCTGGCCAAAAGCGCTGGCCCTACGACCAGATTGCACCGCTAAAGAGCGAGCGGATCGCCATCAACTTTCGCCGTGCTGCAGTCGCCTACCAGAGTCCTTACTACGAGCAGATCAGCCGGGCGGGGACCAATCCGGACGACGACGAGGTGGCAATCCTGCTGGCGCTCGTGTACCCCCTGCGGGAGCCGCTGTAGTGCTTTAGGAATGCGTCGCCTTAGGGTTGAAAGCCAAAGCGAATGGCATTGGAGAATTCAGTCGGGCTCGGAACTTCCCGCCTTGCGGAGAATGTCTAAGTCATGCATAAACTCGCGGAATTCCCGCGACCTCTTGGGTGCCGCAACGACGGTCGATTCCTGGTCGCCACGGATAGAAAGTGAGCATGTCGCCTGCCACCACCCTGTTTTGAGGGGCAGTTCTCTCCATTCGTTCGATTGGGCCTTTTCCCGAGTGACCAGCACTTGCGTTTCGGGATCGCGCCGAACCAGATGGCCAGGCATTCCGCGCAGATCGGCCTCCAG
>JALORD010000306.1 GCA_025459145.1 Pirellulaceae bacterium
GGCTTGCCGGATCGCCAATTGATTGATCGCGTCAATCTCGCCGTGCCAGGTCGGATTCAGGGCCGAGCGGTTCCAACCTTCGGCCACGATCACACCCGCGTCGCGATCGACGATGACGGCGCCAAACGGAAGCTGCGGCACGTTGGCTGCCAGTTCGATGGCTCGCCGCATATAGGTTTCATGCGGAAAGTCGTTCATGGCGTCCCTCGATGTACCGTGAGTCTAGTCGTCACGCCCCCATCTCCTTCGTCACCACCACCACATCGGGCGCCACCGAGCGGTCCAGCGTGAATCCCCGCCGCTGGAACATCGTGAGCATCCGCAGGTTGTCGGGGGACGTTTCGGCGGTGATCCGGCGGACGTGCCACTCCTGGGCGATGGCGAGGCAGTAGTCGGTCAGGATCGCGCCCAAGCCGTGTTTTTGCCAGGCGTCGACCACCAGGACCGCGAATTCTGCACTCGTGTGGTCGGCATCGGCGATCAAGCGGCCGACGCCGAGCATTTCCCGCTGGCCATCGACGCGCCGCTCGGCGACGATTGCAATTTCGCGGTCGTAATCGATGAAGCAGTACCGCGACGCCATCGCATGCGTCACCTTGAACAGACAGCGAAACCGTTGTCGCAACGTCTCAGGGGAGCAGCGGGTCAGCATCTCCTGCCAGGCCGGCTCGTCTTCGGGGCGGATCGGCCGCAGGAGCACCTCCGTCCCGTCTTCGAGCTTCGTCTGCCGGATCCACTGTTCGGGATACGGTCGGATCGCCAGGTGCGAGAAGGGCCTCGCCGGCTGTCGATCCGGCTCCTGGTGCAGGACGACCCGCGCGTCGAGGGCGATCACTTCGTGCGGGGCGACAAGGAGCGGGTTGATGTCGATCTCGGCAATTTCGGGCAGATGCGCCACAAGATACGAAAATCGCATCAGCGTCTCGATCAGTCGGTCGACATCGACCACGGGACGTCCGCGGTAGCCGGACAGGAGCGGCCACGACCGGAGCGATTCGAGCATCCGGCGGGCCAGCCGTTCGTCGAGCGGCGGCAGCTCGAGCGCCCGATCCTGGAACAGTTCCGCGGCGATCCCGCCCCAACCGACCATGATCACCGGCCCGAACACGGGGTCGCACTTACTTCCGAGAATCAGCTCGACGCCATGAACTGCGGTGACCATTCGCTGGACGGTGACGCCGAGAATCTCTGCGTCCGGCCGCAGCCGGCGAGCCGACTCCGTGATTTTCGCAAACGCAGACCGGACTTCGCCCGCGGTCGTCAGGTTGAGCACGACGCCGCCGACGTCGGTCTTATGCGTGATCTGCGGCGAGTGAATTTTTAGCACGACCGGAAAGCCGTGCTCGGCGGCGATCGCGACCGCTTCGTCCGCCGTCGCCGCGGGAGCAGGGACACTGACCGGAATGCCGTAAGCCGCGAGTAGCCGTTTCGCGTCGTCCTCCGACAGCAGCGTGCCGTTACGGCTGGCGATTTCGTCGAATTGCCGGCGTAGTCCAGCCGCGTCGAGCGGGAACTGGACCGGCACCTCGCGGGGCGTTTCGAACAGCACTTCGCGATTGCGGGCGAACTCGACGAGGCTCATGAAGGCCCGCACGGCCCGTTCGGCCGTCTGGTAAGTGGGAACGCCGGCCGCATGCAGCCGTGAAACGCCATCCCGCACGCCTGCCCCTCCCATCCACGCGGCGAGGACCGGCTTCGTCCGGCGGCGCGCCGCCTCGATCACCGCATCGGCCGAGGCGGCGGCGTCGGTCATGGCTTGCGGCGTGAGGAGCACGAGGACGCCGTCGACATTTGGATCGGCGAGGACCACGGACAGCGCGTCGCGATATCGATCGGCCGGTGCATCTCCCAGAATGTCGACCGGATTGCCATGCGACCAGAACGGCGGCAGTACCCGATCGAGGGCTTCGATCGTCGCGGATTCGAGCGGCGCGAGCTTGCCGTTTCGGTCGAGTAGGGCGTCGCTGGCCATGACGCCGGGGCCGCCGGCATTGGTGATGATGGCGAGCCGCGCCCCTTGCGGGACGCGTTCGCGGGCCAAGAGTTCCGCGCAGTCGAACATTTCGTCGATATCGAGCACGCGGACAATTCCCGCCCGGCGAAAGGCGGCTTCGTAAACCGCGTCAACGCCCGCCATGGCCCCCGTGTGCGAGGCGGCGGCCTTCGCCGAATCGGCAAACCGCCCCGCTTTGTAGGCCACGATTGGTTTATCGCGCGCCAGGGCCCGCGCCGCCGACATGAACGAGCGCGATTCGGTGATCGACTCAACGTAGAGCACGACCGACTCGGTCTGCGGATCGGCCGCCAGGTAGTCGAGCAGGTCGTCGAGCCCGACATCGAGCATGTTCCCGACCGAGAGAAAGTGCGAAAAGCCGATTCCCTGCTGGCCGGCCCAGTCGAGAATCGACGTGCAGAGCGCCCCCGACTGCGAAACGAACGCCACCCGCCCGGGGAGCGCCATCGCCCCCGCAAAACTGGCATTCAAACCGATCCGCGGCACCATCAGCCCCAGGCAATTCGGCCCGATTACGCGGAGGCCCGGATACTTGCTGATCGCTGTCTTGATTTGGTCTTCGAGAGCTTTCCCTTCGGGTCCGATTTCTCGAAAGCCGGCCGAAATAATGAGCGCAGCCATGATCCCCAGCCGGCCGCATTGATCGATCAGGTCGGGGACGGTCGCCGCGGGAGTGCAGATCAAGGCGAGATCGGGCGTATGCGGCACTTCGGCCAGGCTCTGGTAGGCGGCGATTCCCTGCACCGCCTCCCGCCGCGAATTAACCGGATATACGACGCCGTCGTAACCGTGCCCCACCATGTTGCGGAGCAGCGTGTAGCCCACCTTCCCGGGTTGGTCGCTCGCCCCAACAACGGCGATTCGCTGGGGATGGAAGAACTTTTCGAGATTGCGAATCGTCACGCAGGTCACTCCCTGACGAGGCTCGTCCTCCGGCCCGACCACCACTGCCACACGGAATACTGTAGGCAGTTATGCGGGCCGGGCTAGGCGTGTGTCAACTCGTCAGGCCACCGCTCAGGCGAGAACGGGGCCGCTTGGGTCCCGCGAAGTACCCGTTCCAGCCGCTTGCCCCCGCGTCAGTTCGTCCCGGTCACTTTTTCGAGATCGAACTTGGCGGTGAATTTGTCCTGGTGCGCGAGGACGAACTTTTGCACGTCGGCGGTCGGTGCCGTGATGAGCCGCCGGCCGTTGAACGTCGCGCAGGCAATCTCGTCCGGATGCGCCGCCAGATGCTTGTCGAGCCATTGCAGGTCGATTGCCAAAAGTTCCAACTTGGATTCAGTCTGCCGCACCAGATACACGGTGTGGATTGGTACGAGGTGGAATTGATAGAAGCCACTTGCTTCGGCTGGAAGTTCCTCCGGATAAAGATCGAGAAACATCGTTCCTTCAATCTTGGCCAGGTGAGCTTGAAACTTTCCTTGACGCCCTTCGTCGTCGGTATATAGCAGGCGATAGGACGTTTCGTCGCGCTGCTGGAACTCCCACCGGGCCGCCTTGCCGGGTTGTTTCCAAACGCCCAGCGTCCTGGCATCGAAGACGATATCCTTCGGCGTGTACACCGGGTTGAGCGAGGGAACGCAGCCGGCAAAGAGGATTAGACCGATCATTGCCAGAGAAGTGAGTTTCGTCGTCATGTTCGCATCCTCCACAAAAATGGCTCGCAAGCGATGGGCAACGAACCGTTGCGATCGTCGCGTGCGCGAGCGGAACCGCAGTTTCGAAACCCTCACACGACCACCTGCGAACGGCCAATTCTCCGGGGAAAACCCCGTTCTATTTGGGCCATTTAGTAACGATACGTGGCGGCCAGCGGAGCCCGGCCAGAATCCGCCGACGGCTGCATCGGAAACACCGTGCCGCCGTGGAGGAGGGCCTCGGAGATCGCCAGATTGATCAGGTCCTCGCCGCCTGGGGCCCGAGCAGGGAGCAACGTCGTCTGGCCGGAAGCGGCGTCAAACGTTCCCCATTGTTCTCGACGCGCATCGGCAAACAGGGTCTCGACTTTGCCGTTTAACACGCCGGATACGATCTCGGCGACGTCGGTCGAAGCGCGGCCCGTGCCGAGAAGGCCGATCAGTCGTTGCTCTGCCTCGCGCCGCGGCCGATCGAACCAGGGAGTCATCACTTCCCAGCTGCGTTTGAACAACTGCTGGTCGCCCATGTGGTCCCAATTGCCCAAAAGATCGCGCTCGGAAACGTGGGCATACGAACAGGCTTTCCGATAGATAGGTGGCAGGAAACTGACACCTGCCAACAAGAGCGGCGCCCCACTCTCTTCGAGCAGCGGCGTTAGCGATCGATCGACCGCCTGGAAGAAGCACGTCAGATCGCTTTTCAACGCGTCCGGCTCGCCTCCCTGACCGTGGAACACGGCTCCCTGCTTACCGACTACCCCGTGCGCGGCGGAATGAACTTGCTCGCCCCGATCGACGCTGGCGTAGTTCAGCGCCTCGTGCATGCTGGTGGGAATGCTGGGCGAAGGAACCTCTTCAATCCCGCGACGCGTGACCTCAAACAGCCGCACCAGATTCTGGCTGAGCGTCAGCAGGTAGAACCACTCTCCCCGCTGGGCGAGCGGTAGCAGCGATTTGATTGCAAAACGATCGGCCAGGGTCAGCGATTCTTCCACCTCCTCCGTCAGCCGGAGAGCCCGGGAATAGTTGGGTGAGCGTAAAATGGCAAGACCGCGGCCTCGCTTTTGCCAGAATTCCGCCTCCAGAGGCAATTGGCGGATTGGCGCGAGAAACTCCCGGGCGTCGGGCCGCCGCAGGCCCCCTTCGACCAGCGCTTCTTCGGATCGTTCGACTAGGGCCTCCAGCCGCAGCCGGTCTTCGCGGCCATCATCGCCCACGACATGCGTCGGCAGATACATCGACAAACAGTACGGCCCCTTGCGCTCCGCCAATTCCTTCAGGTCGGAAATCGTGATTGTATCCATGGCTCGTCCCCCTTCGGACAACCGGTGTCAACCCGTCGCTGAACAATTCAAGTTCACTGAACGCAAACGGAGTACCAACGACGCGATTGCCCGGCGAAAATCTGCGATCTATCGGGAAATTCCCGCGGACCGGGGCAACGGCCTCCCTCGCCCGAAGTTTCTGAATGACAAGTGCAGTGCGCGCGGAAATTGCGCCAAAATGCGCGAAAACGCACATAGTCCTGCGCCGCGGCGGGGCGTGATGCGGCGTTAGCAGACTGGAAGTTCCCCGCGGATCAGCCGCTCGACGAAAGCGGGGAGTCCCGCGAGTTCGGATTCGACGAGGAGACGAACGCTGTTCTCGAATTCAGTCCCCTCGGCACCGGCGAGCGGCGTGATCTCGACCGCCACGGACCACGGATCGGCCAGCGGGCGGCCGATCTGGCTCGCGAGCCAGACGGTGACCTCGTCTACTCCAGAGACTTGCGCACTTATCCGGCCCGCCAACTGATGCGCGAGCAGGCTGTAGATTTTGCCGACATGGCTCACGGGATTCTTGCCGGCTGCCGCTTCAATGCTCATCGGCCGGTGCAAGCTGATCAGTCCGTTGACCCGATTTCCGCGGCCTACCTCGCCACCATCGGCTCCTTCAGCGGAGGTCCCCAAAACGGTCAGGTACATTCCACCCATTCCGCGCGCCGGACTATCGAGTGTGTTGAGGGCAATGTTCAGCGAATCGAGCGTCCGCAACTGCGGCCGGAGATGCCGCAAGAGTTCTCCGCGTACAGCTTCCTTGTGCTCGAAATAGTCTCGCTCGCTCGCTACATGCCGATCGACGAAGGCCGCCGCCACCGTGAGAGAAAGTTCGCGATCGCGGCGAAAAGCCATCACCTTGATATCTTCGCCGATCATGGGAAACTGCGCTTTGAACGCAGCCGAATTCAGGAACGACTCGGTGGCGAGGACGAGCTGTTCGGTTTCGGTCAGCGGCGCATAACCCACCGCGGCCGAAGTATCGTTGGCCGCGAGGACCTCGCGTGCAAAAATGTCTACGAGTTCAGGCGATCCAGGCTGAATTTCGTTCTGATACGTCAGGTGAATCGCCGGATCGATCCGCGGCAGGTGGCTGCGTACCCAAGCCTGCGCTGCATCCACGACGATCTCGCCGACGGGGATGGTTTGGCCATTGACCTCGGCCGTGGCCCGATCACCAAAGATCAGCCGCATCGGAGCGAGCACCTCCCCGCCGCCGAGCGCCGGGCGGGATTGCCCGGCAACGAGCAGTCCCTTGTCGAGATTGTGGTGGGCGACAATCACGGCGGGCCGGTCCGCCTTCGCGTCCAGTTCGCGGGCCAACCAATCCCGTTGGACCTTGCCCAACAGGCCGGGGGTCTTGTCGG